>CALMZT010000668.1 GCA_937870805.1 uncultured Chloroflexota bacterium | reverse complement strand
GTGTGAGATGCCTATGGCAAAGCACACGCCCTCGGAGAAGCCATGTTTGAGCTCCCTATCGTTGAAATTTATGATTCCAATTGGGTGAAAGGATCGCGCACACCTGACATTATGTTCTTCGCAAAGGAAAAGTGGGCACAATATACCTCTGAAACCGAAAATTGGCTGAAAAAGCCTTCGCTGATTGTGCCTGATCTTGCCATTGAAATTGTCTCTCCTAACGACAACTTTAGCGAAGGACAAGAAAAAGTAGATGAATACATAGAGAGCGGTGTGTCACTGGTCTGGGTTTTCGATCCACAGAAAAAGCGCGTCTGGGTTTATGAAGACGAACGGCGTTTACCACTTACCGCCAAAGATACCTTGACAGGCGGGCAGGTACTCTCCGGCTTGCAAATTCCACTCGCGGAGTTGTTCAACTAATCCCTCTGACTACACTTTTTTCTATGCGCAGGGACACCACATAGGCGAGTTGGCGGCGTTGTGAGCACATAATCACAAGATGGGCGAAAGAGGAATGGGTGAGCGATTTGCCGCCAAATGACGAACAAAACGATGGTATCATTGATGAACGGGAACGCCCGTTTTTAAAAGAAGAAAAGGTGATCGCTCAATATTTAGTGCAACATGGAGCGCGCTTGATAAAGGCACGCAAAGAACAAGGCAAAGGACGGCAGCCTGACGCAGAAGTCGATGGGGTAGTTACAGAGTTTAAGTTGCTCAAACCGGGCTATGGTCGAAAAACGGTGACCAATAAAGTCAATGAATCACTGCGCAAACAAGGGCAAGCCCGTTACATTATTGTAGATGCTCGTGGCTCTGGTTTAACCGTAGCAGAAGCACAATATAGTCTCGCTCGTGTTGCCGGAATTACTCGCGGCAAACTTGATACTCTGAGAATTCTTGGCGATGGGTTTGACGTTTCACGAGTTTATGGTTGAGGGCTAGTCATGTCACGATACATCAGCGTTTTTGTCGATTCTGAACTTACTCCTGAAGCTTTTTCCCATGATCTAGCAGCTATTCTAGGAGTTCACCTTCAGGATGTTGTAGGAGAGGAGTTCATTTTTTACGAGTTTGCCGATGATCGTCGTTGGTTCAATGTGGGTAATCATACGCTCGAAAATGACGATGATCTGCCCTTTGAAGAATATCGGTATCAAATCGAAGTTGGCACACATGGCATTTATGACGCCGAAAAGCGCGAACAAGTCATGCTGGACTTCGCGCGTGAAATCTACGAAAAACTCAAAGCCACGCACAAATATCGCCTGCTGCTGGTCGATGATGTACAGATCAAATTGGACGAATTTGTACCCGCACCGCAAGCGTCATCGTGAGTCAACAATAGCCACCACAACACTGAAAACCGTTACCTGACGTCTCTCCTACATCCCCTCGATAATCCGCGCATACGTATGTGGCATCCGCTGCTTAAGCAGTGGGAACAGGTCGCGCCACCGTTCCAGCACTTTCGGGTCTAAGTCCGCACAGATCACTTCCGTCGTCTCGCGTCCCGCCTGCGCCAGCATCTTGCCTGTTGGGTCACAGACAAAGCTGCTGCCGTAGAATGTCACGCCATTCTCCACGCCCACACGATTCGCCGCGCCGATGAACAGTCCGTTGGCGATGGCGTGCCCGCGCATCACCGTCTCCCACATCGGCTCAGTGTCGATGTCCGGCGCGCTCGGCTCAGAACCAATCGCCGTTGGATAGAAAATGAACTCCGCGCCGTTCATGGCATAAATGCGCGCCAGTTCGGGAAACCATTGATCGTAGCACGTCGGGGCTGCGACGTTCACCGCGCCCGTGTTATGTACCGGATATTCGTGATAGCCTTTGAAGAAGTCGGTTTCGTTGTAGCCTTCGCCGTAGGGGATATGCACCTTGCGCGTGATGCCCACCAATTCACCGTCAGCATTATGCACCGTTGCCGTATCGAAATACTGCCCGTCAATGGTTTTCTCGAACAAGCTGCCGATCAGGGTAATGTCGTGTGCGTTTGCCATGTCCGCGAAAAAGCGTTCTGAGGTGCCGCCGGGCAGTGTCTCTGCCCATGTGAAGCCCTGCGGGTCTTTCGTGCCGGGGAAATACGGTAGCAGCGAAAACTCCGGCAGGCACACCATCTTCGCCCCTTCATGTACCGCTTCCGCAATCAATTCGCGGTATTGCGATTGCATCGTTTCCCGACTCCCTGACCACGCTAATTGTACCAACGCGACTCGTATCGGCTGCATAGGACCCCTCCCGTTGTTGATTGCCCATTTTCAGTTTACAGGATAAGTCGATAGTTTCAAATCAGATTTCCTGAACCATGTCAAATTCCTTCAACGTAGTAATATTTTCGCCCGCGTTTTCGTCTGTGTAGAAACAGCTTTTCGCATTCGTGGTTGAGATTAAACACATGGCATTTCCGTTATCGGTTCTCGATGTTTCCCCCGTCGTTTCTGGCTCCAGCAGTTCACAGGCATTACGTAATTCGATTGATTTAGCACGCTTTGTCGATGAGCGCGGCTATACACGCTTCTGGCTTGCCGAGCATCACAATTCGTCGTCGATTGCCAGCACGACACCAGAGATCATGATCGGTCAAATCGCGCGCGAGACACAGCACCTCCGCGTGGGTTCTGGCGGCGTGATGCTGCCGAATCATGCGCCGTTCAAGGTCGCCGAGTCGTTTAAACTGCTCGAAGCGCTGTACCCCGAACGCATTGATCTTGGCATTGGACGCGCACCGGGAACGGATATGCAGACGGCATTAGCGCTGCGCCGTTCAAAGGAAGCGTTAAACGCCGAGGATTTCCCGCAGGAGCTTGAGCAGTTGCTGGCGTTTGCCGAAGGAAACTTTCCCACCAACCATCCCTTCAAGTCGGTGATGGCGTATCCCAACGATGTCACACTGCCGCCGATCTGGTTGCTGGGGTCGAGTGGTTACAGTTCACAGCTTGCGGCAAGTATGGGCACGGGTTTTTCATTTGCCCACCACATCAACGGCGACGCGGCAGTTCAGGCGATGACGATCTACCGTGAAACCTTCCAGCCATCGAAGCAGTTTCCACAGCCGCACGCGATTCTGGCGGCATCCGTCATCTGCGCCGATACCGACGAGGAAGCGGAAGATCTGGCGTTGTCGGTGACGTTCGCCTTTTTCAGCCTGTATGCAGGTCGCGCGCGTGGACCGATGCTGAGTCCTGAAGAAGTGAAAGCACAGCCGTTGACGAACTACGAGCGCGGCATCTTCCAATCGGTGCGCGAACGGCACATTGTTGGCAGCCCATCGACAGTGCGCGCGCAGCTAACGCCTTTGCTTGAGCAGACGCAAGCCGACGAACTGATGATCTTGTCGATGGTTCACGATCACGCGGCGCGGAAACATTCATACGATCTGATGACAACGGTGTTTTAACGCACACCAAATCACTGCTGTGTGTAATAAAACAACGAAGGCAGCCATTCAATATCGACAATCGCCCCGTCTAGTTGGTTGCTGAGATCGAAGGTCGCTAGTGTATAAAAGATTGCCATTTGCTGTGGCGCAGTGACGAAAGCGAAAGCACGTTGATGTGTATCGTAGTCGAAATCACCAAGCCAGCCCGCATACAGAGGAACAGGAAAATAGTAGTAAAGTTGATGAGATGAGGGTAAGTA
>CALMZT010000667.1 GCA_937870805.1 uncultured Chloroflexota bacterium | reverse complement strand
TTCGTCAATGTACGCGATGTGGTACAGGCAAATTACAAAGCCGCGTTATCCCACGTTTCAGGAGCATTCAATATCGCTAGCGGCACATTCATCACGATCAACGCATTGGCGGAAAAGATGCGTGATGTTTGTGGACGCAGCGCTGTGATCGAACACGCCGCGCCGCGTAAAGGGGATGTGCGTCACAGCCTGGCAGACATCAGCGCAGCCTCAGAAGCCTTCGGCTATGCTCCCGCTGTCGGGTTCGATGAAGGATTGAGTGAATACATGGCTTGGGCTGAGCAAGCGGGTGTTTAGATAAGCCTCATGCTTACTGCCCAATTGAAAACTCTGCTCAGCAAATTATGGCACATTGGCATCCTCCATATGTTCTTGTCGCTGGTGTTTGTACAGGGACTTGCCTTGACCACGCAGTTCGCTGTTGCACGTCTGCTTTCGGTAGAAGATTTTGGCGTTGTGCGGGTTGTGGAGGCATTTCTTTCGATTGGGTTAGTGCCTGCTGGCTTGGGAATGACTTCGGTGATTGTCAAGGTGATTGCCGAGGCAAATGACGCTGAGACACGTAGACGCACCTTCTTTCACACACTCTTGCTCACGGGGCTTTTTTCGGCATTCGTTTGCGTTGTACTGCAACTGATTATTCCACTATTCGGTTTTACAGCACAGGTTACAAACTTTCTGCTCTTCATGGTATGGATGTTTGTGCCCATGAATCTTAGCCGCACAACCATTAACTATTTTCAAGGACTCAAGCAGATTCAGCGTGTGGCTGGCGTAAACATCCTCTTTTCGTTAGCAGCGTTCGTACTCGTTGTTGTGGGGGCTGTAGCGGGGGATTTAGGGGGGTGGGCGTGGGGGCGGTTTTTGGGGCAAATCCTCTTTGCCCTCATGATGTTCTGGATTATTCGCCACGCGATCACGGTTCATTTGGACTTACAAAGCCTGCGTTCACTCGCGCGTCTGGGCATACTCGTGGCTTTTGCCTTTACCGTCGACTCTATCGCATCCTCTGCTGATGTACTGTACCTTGAGCAGATGTTGAGTGACTCACGCCAGGTTGGTTATTATGGCGCGGCGGGAATCGTCATCACGGGCTGTTTACTCATTGCTTCAGCAGTAAGCGCTGTTGCCTTTCCCTATTTTGCTGAACGCGCATCAAATCCTCAAGCTCTATTCAGCATTGCGCGCACGACTATGCTGCGTCTATTTGCTGTGATGCTTCCTGTTGCGCTTGTACTGTATCTTTTTGCGCCACTGCTTACTCTCATCCTTGGTGACAGCTATACTCCATCCATTGATTTGCTGCGCATCATGTGCTGGGGCATCGTGCCGTCGGCTGGTATGCTTTTGCTCGGTACATGGTTGCTGGCAATTGGACGACCTGATGGCAGCGCTGTAGTCAATCTCATCGCTGTCGTCGTTAATTTTGGTTTGATTCGCCTACTTGTGCCAGGTATGGGAGTCAATGGGGCAGCAATAGCCTTCGTTGTCACGACGTTAGCACGTATGATTCTATGCACATTGATGCTGCTATGGATTTACCGCCATACACTATTTCAAGGCAACCAGCTCAAACTCGACCACCCAGATCACACCGCATAAGTGACGAGCCAACGCACTCATGATCGCTTGCAGAGGCTCAAATGATATTTTCACATAGCCCACAATATTGAATAGTGTGATGTTGGTATAAAAATGTTTCTTCACAATGCGGAAGCGTGCCTTTGAGTAGTAGGGGCGTTCCTGACAATGGCGCTTAGAAGGGTCAAAGTAGTCGAAAGAATACTCGCTGAAAAAGACCTTGTGTGTCGGGTCAGTCGCCATATCGCGTGAATTCCAGTAGGGTACACGGATACAAACACGCGCGTTCGGTTCAGAAATACGGTGTATCTCCTCAATACTCTTGACGACATTCGATAAATGCTCCAGGACATTAATCATGCGAATCTCATCGAAACTTTTGTCTTCAAAAGGCCATGGAAACACTTCCAAATCATGAACGACATCGACACCGGGAAGTGCCGCCAGATCATGATTAACCCAACCGGGAAGAATATCTGTCCCGCTGCCAAGATGTAATTTTGCCAATGCGTCAATTCCTTGCGTTAGGTTCTACTCACCGCTATTCTAAACGGATACGCTTGATTTTAAATAGGTGCGCTTTATGACTGGAAAAATTGTCGTCGTTGGCAGTTTTAACGCCGATCTGGTGACTTATATGCCCCGCTTGCCGCTGCCGGGTGAAACTCTAAGTGGAACTCGTTTTGTGACCGGTCCTGGCGGTAAGGGATCTAACCAGGCGGTGGCGGCTGCCCGTCTCGGCGCACAGGTAACTTTTATTGGACGAGTCGGCAAGGATACACTATCTGAGATGGCATTTAATCTGTGGCAGCAAGAAGGAATTGATACGCGATACGTCACCCGTGATGAACAGAACGCAACGGGCGTGGCGGCAATCTTTGTCGAGGAATCCGGTCAAAATGTGATTGTGGTGACATTGGGCGCGAATCTTGCGATGAGCACGATGGATTTGGATCAGGCCGCGGATGTTATCAGTCAAGCTGATGTACTCATTACCCAATTGGAAATTAATCATGACACAGCGGCTTATGCGCTCAAGTTGGCAAGGCAGCAGCATGTGAAGACCATTCTGAACCCAGCGCCAGCCCTTCAACTGCCCTCAGAAGTTACAGCACTGGCAGATTTCATCACCCCAAACGAGACAGAACTGCTCATTTTGAGCGGCAAATCACAGGTTGATGAAGCCGCTAGCTCACTACTTCAATCAGAACAACAGACCCTTATCGTAACGCTTGGAAAGCAAGGCGCGCGTTGGGTACAACAGAGTGGGGATGGGGTAGTGCCAGCGTATAAAGTAGAGGCTGTAGATACTGTCGGGGCGGGCGATGCTTTCAATGCGGGATTAGCGGTAGCACTTGCCGAAGGTAAACAACTCATCGATGCGATTGCCTTCGCCAATGCTGTTGCGGCATTGTGTGTCACGCGGCACGGTGCTGCTGCCAGTATGCCCTAT
>CALMZT010000666.1 GCA_937870805.1 uncultured Chloroflexota bacterium | reverse complement strand
GCAGGCGCTCCGGTCATTATAGGCGGCGGCGACGGTGCGTGCGCCTCTGTCGGTGCGGGTTCCGTGAAAGCAGGCGTTGCTTACAGCTACGTGGGTTCGTCGGCGTGGATTGCGACGGCAGCGCGTGCGCCCGTCTATGACCCCGAATATCGCACGATGACGTTCGGGCATGTCGTGCCGGGACTGGTAATTCCCATCGGTACGATGCAGGCGGCAGGCGCGGCGTATCAATGGATGCGCGATCAACTGTCGCCGCTGGAAAAGCAAACGGCGGCGGCGCTCGGCATCAGCCCCTACGCGCTGATGAACACCGTCGCGGCGGAGTCTCCGGCGGGTGCGAAGGGACTCATCTTCCTGCCCTATCTGCTGGGCGAACGTTCGCCGCGCTGGAATCCGCAGGCACGCGGCGCGTTCATCGGCTTGACGATTCGCCATACGCGCGCCGACATGATCCGCGCGGTGCTCGAAGGCGTGGCGATGAATCTATGCCTGATACTCGACGCGCTGCGGCAGCAGGGCACACAGATTGACGCGGTGCGCGCGATTGGCGGCGGCATCAAAGGACAGTTGTGGGCGCAGATCATGGCGGATTTGTACGGCGTGCCGATCTATCGCCTCGCGGTATTGGACGAAGCAACGTCGATGGGCGCGGCAGTGATTGGCGGCGTGGGTGTGGGCTTGTATCCCGACTTTTCGATTGCCGAGCACATGAATCCCATTATGAATACCACTGTGCCCAATACCCACAATCGCGCGGTGTACGAAGCCACCTACAAGGCATTCGACGCGGCGTATAAAGCGCTTGAGCCTGTGTACGAGATGTTGGCGGGTTTATAAAAGGGCATAGCACGCCATGCCCCTGCTAAAGCGTCAACTAACTCGCTCGTGCATAGTCGTAATGCCCATCCCAAGTGAGGAAGATGACGACACCATGCTCCATACCTCCTCCATATTCATACCACAATGTTAGCGCCTCATTTGCAGAGTGAGGGTCGAAGGTAATGCGGGCAAGTTCCATTTCGCGCACGAATTTGTCATGGTCGAACGGCTCATCATCAGACCAGAAAAGGACGTATCCTCCACCAGCGAATAACTCACTCGCTGCTCTCTCGCGGAAGCTGAGTTCCTCGCGCTTGATAAGCTCCACCATTTCTCGAATGTGGCGTCGCAGTTCATCTGAATGAGTATATTCCGGTGGCAGCCCTAAGCCAACATCTGTATGTGGCGGAACAGTGATACTGCCATGCCACTCTTGGAACTTGGTGTCCCAGCGGAGCGTGCCAAAATATTCATCGTCAAAGGTGTTGGCGTTCATAACAGCACACAGAACTAACAACTAAAAACCAACAACCAATTACCTATCACTTCTTCTTTTTCCCCGACTTTTCCTTCTTCACTGCGTCAGGCACAGCAGGCGGCACGACACCAATCGTCAGCAGCAGGTTCGCATACACACGCTGTTCGCCTGTGGCAATCACCAGCGAGATATCCGAGCCGCGCGCCATGTCGTAAAACGGGAAACGCTTCAGTTTTTCCAGTCCAACACCGGGCATCAGTTGCCGAAACTCCGCGAAGATACTTTGTTCGCTGCCATCGTCGGGCGTCATGACGTGCGCGGCTTCAATCGGTATCGCGCTGACAATCGCTTCCAACACCTGTGTAACAGTCAGCACGCCCGGCATGAGGTTCAAATACACACGCTCAGCAGCCGGGTTGGCGCGCGTGATAAAAGGATAATTGCCGTCAGCGATCAACACGCCGCTGCCATGACCCGAAGCGCCCAACACGCCAAGTATGGTGGGATGAAGCAGTTGTGTCTTGAGCATAAAGTATCCTTAAAGACAATTTTAAGTGGCGAAGATTTGAGGCTGTAAGGATACCATTTATGGTGTGGAAATAAAAACCAGCGGCGTGTTTGCGGCTGGTTTCTCTGCTGGGGGACCTGGATTCGAACCAAGATTAGTGGCTCCAAAGGCCATCGTTCTGCCATTGAACTATCCCCCAATGGTGAAAGTCATTATACAAAAACGGTGGGCAAGCGTAAAGCCCAAAGTATAATTTTTGGGTATAATCAACGCTAAATCGCAATCTGAATTTAAAGGTTTATGCGGATGCGTCGTTATATTCCGTTTTCATCCCCACGTACATGGCTGCTGCTTGCGCTGTTATGTTTCATCGGACTGGTCAGTTATGCATGGGCAGCGCCTGACCAGCAGGCAAGCCTTTTTGAGCGCGATCTGCTGGACACGCGCAACGATCTTGAATTTTTAGCGAACCAGGTGCTGGGCGAAGGGTCGCGTCCCCTCAACTGGACAGGCAACGATGACCTGGCATCAGCGACGGTGCTGGTCGATCTGTGGTTCGACAATGAACTGCTGGCAGACGAAATCTTTGGCATTGGCACGCGCCCAGAGGGTTGGATTGGCGCAACGACGCGCAATCCGCAGTTACTCCTGCGCAACATTCGTCACGATCTGGAACTGTCCGCAGATGCTCACTTTGGCTCTGAGGAGCGTCCCCCAGAATGGCGTGGCTCGGCGCTGATTATTCGCTGCGAACGTTCACTGCAAAACCTGTGGTTCGCGCTCGGACAGTTTTATAACCAGCGTCCACAAACGCCTGAGTCCGTGCTGGATTACTGCCGTTCGCTGCGTGACGAAGCCGACAACGCCGTCGCCACCAGTGTCGTCGCAGAGAACACCCAACTGCAAAGCGCGCTGCCGAGTTCGATTCTGGCGATTCGCGGCGACCTTGAACGCCTGGCAGATGAGCGCCTGGGCTTGGACAACCGCCCTGCCAACTGGATTGGCAACCGCGACATCAACTCGCCCACGTTGGTTAGCGACATCTATTTCGACCTTGAAGCGCTTGCCGATACGCTGTTGGGGCAGGATGTACGTCCAGCAGACTGGATTGGCTTCGTCAACAATTCGCTGTTCCTTTCCAATCGCAATTTACGCCACGACCTCGAACTGCTTGCCGACCAAACGCAGGGGGTTGGTTTGCGCCCGAATGGTTGGCAAGGCACAGACCCACTGATGCGCTGTTCGCCGTTACAGCAGAATATTGTGCTCATCGCGCAGCAGCAGTACACGCTCACCCTGCCTGCCGCCTCGGCTGACTTCTGTGCTCAAGCGGAAGCCGTCGCCAATCAGGCGATTGAAAATCCGCCTGTCCAGGATGTGGTGAGCGCCGAAGCAGAAGGCGAGTCCCGTTTTATGGCGGAGTCGCAGTGGGCATTCGCCTATCTCGATGTGCAGGCGTTGCAATACATGGGACAGATGCCCGCTGGCGTGCGCTTCCGCGCCTGGTATCGCAATTTCAACACGTCGAGCATGATGTTCGTCAGTGGTGAAGATTTCGCCGTGTTCATTGACCGCCGCTGGACAACGCTGACGCAGGAGATTTTCGATCAGCTTCCCACGCTCGAAGGTGTGCGCCCGCTGACGTTCTGCGACGCCAACTGGTGTAATGGTCCCGGTCCCACACCGACCCCCACAGGCTCTGGTCCGCTGGAGCAGTTGATCTTCGCAGGCACGCCCGCGCCAACAGTGCCCAGTCCTGAGGATCTGCGCGACGAACTCACACAGGTCTCGTGGAACTATATCCGCGTGACTTACCTGCTGGACAACCCGGCGACCAACACGGCACAGGTAGCGCTTGAGATTTGCCAGGAACCCGCGCAGATCGCTTGCGAACCTGTGATTCGCGTGTTCAATAACAACACTGGCGTCGAAATCACGGCGGTTTCACAGTACAACGGCTTGAACGTCTACGAGTTCCCCTATGGGTATACGACGAACCTGATTATCGAGGGGGCAACGCTGTTCTCGCCGGATGTCTGGATCAGCGACCCAACAATACGCTAAAGACGAACAGATTGAGCTTTTAATCCCCGTTTCCGATCATTGGAGACGGGGATTTTTTATCGTTTGTTCATCTCTAACGTCAAGATTTTTGGTACCGAGCAGGCGGTGCGCTATAATATACTTACATTACGCGATTGATAGAGAGCTGCTATGTTTGCCGACGCCTTTCAGAAATATATAACTGCTGCCCAAAATGCCCGCGCTGAAAATAAATTGGAACAGGAGCGTAAACGGTTATTCTTATCCTTCTTGCAAGATGCCTTCCACATTGATTACGCCGATGTGGGCATTGAAGAATCGATTGTATTGACCAGCGAACGGCGCGGATTTTTGGATGCGCTGTTTGGTGATTTACTGTTTGAGTTCAAGCGTTCATTAGATAGTGGAATGGAAAAGACACGCGAACAACTGCTTGAGTATCTAAAGAGCAGCAAGCGTAATTACGTGGGCATTTTAAGTGATGGCTTGAAATTCCAGGTCTATTTACTGGAAGATGGCAAACTGCGCCAAACCGATGCCTTTGAACTGAAAGCCGATGACCCTGAAGGCGCGTTTGTGCGTTTAGATGCCTACTTGTTTAGTCAGAAAGCCAAGCCTCCCACGAGTGCTGACATTGTGGGACGTTTCGGCGGAAACAGCCCGACATTTCAAGCCGCTTTTAAGGCGTTGGGTGAACTATTGGAAAAAGCCAAAGCCTTCCCCGCGCTGGCGATCTGGCGCGACCAATGGGACAAGTTGTTAAGCAAAGTCTATGGCAGTAAGTTAGAAGAAAAAGAGGGCGACGATCTCTATCTACGCCATACTTACTTGTGCCAGTTTGCACGTTTGTTGGCATTCGCAGCCTTAAGAGGTCTGCCAGAGAACGACACGATGGTGGAGCGTATCCTCAGTGGTGACGCTTTCACTGCTTTCGCCGTAAGCAATATTGGCGAGAATGATTTCTACTCGTGGGTGCTGCTGCCAGAAATCAAACCCCAGGCGATACAACTTTTCCGCCGTTTAGCTTTGGGTTTGGTAGTTTATGATCTCAAACACATTGATCAGGATTTGCTGAAACAGCTTTATCAAAATCTTGTTGACCCTAGTACACGCCACGATTTAGGCGAATACTACACCCCCGATTGGTTAGCAGAACTGACCTTAGAGGACATCAATTATCAGCATCCTCAAAGTTTGCTTGATCCTGCATGTGGGAGTGGATCATTTTTATTTGCCACGATCAAACGTTTGGCAGCACAGGGGTTGACAGGTTGGCAGTTGGCACGCTTTGTCGCGGACAACGTAATGGGTATGGATGTACATCCACTCGCGGTGACAGTGGCACGCATCAACTATTTGTTGGCGTTGGTTGAGCATCTGCGCAGCGGCAGTGAAGGGGCGTTTGAAATAGAGATACCCATTTATCTAGCAGATGCGCTGGCACAGCTTGGCAATGGCAATGGTGACAAAAACACGCTGCCGATTCTCGTTGATGAAGCGCGTGATGAAAAATTCTTCATCCCGCTTTCTGCGGCGATGGCTTCCGATCAATTTTCCGAAGTTGTCAATGCTATGTATGAATATGCCTCCCGTTCCTCCGGTGATCTGTTTAAACAGGAGATTTATGGGCAGTATTTCATGAATTTTGTTGATAAAACTTTAGGGCAAACAGCGAAGGTCTCAGCAGGTGTGGTCAGTGATTTAACACCGACCCTATGGCGTAGCAATTATCGTTTGCTGTTGAAGTTGATTCAGGAAAAACGTAACGGTATTTGGTCATATATCCTCAAAAATCAGGCACAACCGCTTATATTAGCACAACGCAAATTTGATGTAGTAGTCGGTAATCCGCCCTGGCTGTCCTACCGTTTCATCAAAAGCCGTACTTATCAAAGCGAAGTTAAAAACCTTTATCAACGCTATCGGCTATTGGAAAGCGACGATGTAAAACTGTTCACGCAGATGGACTTAAGTACGTTGTTTTTTGTCCATGCACGTGAGCGCTACCTCAAGCCAGAAGGCACAATTGCCTTTGTCATGCCGCGTGCAGTCATTACAGGAGCGAAACAGCACCGTCCCTTCCAGGCGCTGGGCTTCACCCGTGTGATTGATTTGAAAGAAGTCACTCCTTTATTTAATGTGGAGACTTGCGTTATTGTCCAGGCGGGGAATATCTTGCTTAAGGGGAGTCTCCCAAGCGTGCGCTACAGTGGCAAACTTCCCGCACATGAGATGAGTCTCAGTGAGGTACAACCTATTCTCAAGAAACGGCAGGGAACAGTACAATTTGTAGACTCTGAAGTGCGCAGCTCATACTACTATGATCGCTTTCAGCAAGGCGCAACCCTTGTTCCGCGCACTTTATGTTTTGTGAAACCAGAGCCGGGTGCTTACGCTACTGCGATGGCAACTGATCCTGATGTCGATAAAGATGCTAAAGTACCTTATAAAGGAATTCGGCTGAATGGGGCAGTAGCGAATGCCTATTTATATGCAACGCTGCTCAGTAAACATCTTGTCCCGTTTGGCTATGAACGACTACATATGGTGGCACTCCCCGCAAGGGTGAACGATGAAGGCACAATAACCCTGTTGACCACCGAAGCTGATTTCTTTGAGAAACACCATTTGGAAAGTTGGGACTGGTTCGAGAAAGTTAAAGCAGAGTGGGATAGCAAGAAAAAAGTATCAACCGCGATGTCATGGCTAGAGCGACTCGATTACCAAAAACTCCTGACAAAGCAAAAACCGCGCCAAGAGAATAAAGTCATCTATAACAAAAGCGGAACACATATTTCTGCATTTGTGTTAGATGAAGCCGCACAGCGTCCGGTGATGCATCAACATCCTACGCAGGGGTTTGTTTGGGATTACACTACCTATGCTTATAGTACACCCGTTGTAGCAGAAGCTCATTATCTAAGTGCTATCCTAAATACTCCTTCTGTGGACATCGCCATCAAAGCATTTCAAACACGCGGTCTTTATAAAGGTGAACGTGATATAACACGCACACCTTTTGAAGCCTGCTCCATTCCACCGTTCGACGTGAACAACGCCGATCACATGGCACTTGCACGGCTGAGTCAGGCGGCACACGCCAAAATCCAAGCATTAAAAGCCAGCGGCGGGTTGAAAGGTAGCGTCTATACTATCCGCGATCAATCACGCGCGGCAGTGAAGGATGAGTTAGAAGCGATTGATGTCGTCGCGCGCCGTGTGTTGGGACTGTGAGAATAATCGGACGACACATGTGTCAAAGCCTTACAACGCGCATCGCTAGAAATTCCCAACCCTTTCTAACGTTCCGCGCCGATTTTTGTATGACGTATCCTTGTAACAAACTGCAACCAAAACACGACCCATTGTGCCACCGCGCACGGTTCGCATGGGCATCCCCCGCACGCGCCGCGTACCACCGCATCGCCCACTGTTTGAAATCACGAAGTACCACTTGGCACTTCTCTTAATCCTGTTTGCGCTTTCTAAGTAAAAAACAGGGCGAACCTCACAGGCTCGCCCGTTCAAATGCGTGTCCTCCGCCCCCACCCCTCAGCCGGGGGAGGGACGCCGGGGTGGAGGCGAGAACACCCGACCAAATAATTTTCTAAAAATGAGGGGGAAGATTGCGGGTTGTAGGGGCAAGGCACGCGCGTGTTTAAAAACCTTCGCCGTTTCTTACAACCCCTCTCTAAATCTCGCCGCTTCGCTTACACGCCAGCGGAGAGACTTAAAAACAGTGAGTGCTCCCGTATTTCTCCCCCTTTCTCTGCTTGCGGCTGGCGGGGGGACAGTTTTGGGAAGGAAGGTTTGAAAAAGGGTTCAAAGTTCGGTGT
>CALMZT010000665.1 GCA_937870805.1 uncultured Chloroflexota bacterium | reverse complement strand
TGACCGGAATCATGGTGCTGACGTTTCTTGGCGCAGCAACCTATTCGCTGATTGCGGCGAAGATCACCTGGGACATTTATAGCGCCGCGATTGGATCGCCCACGCTGGCATTAATTGCCTATTGGGTGGGGAGCAAAAAGACATGATGAAGCGCACTAGCATTGCTGCGCTGGCTTTGTCTGCTGCCGCACTCGTGGGAATTATCTCGGAAGAAGGATTCACGGAAAACGCAGTCATACCCGTAAAGAATGACCGCCCCACAGTCGGCTTCGGTTCGACTTTTCGCGAGGACGGAACGCCTGTAAGAATGGGCGACACGATTACGCCTGGGCAGGCGGTCAAGCGCACGCTGACCCACATCAACAAGGACGAACAGGGGCTCAAGCGCTGCGTAACCGGCCCGATGTCTCAAGTCGAGTACGACATTCTGGTTAACTTCTCGTATCAATATGGCGTGAGACGAACCTGCGAAAGTGACATGGTTTTGAATACCAACGCGGGCGACTACGAGGCGGCTTGTCGCGCGTACACGCAGTATAGGCGGGTCGATAAATATGATTGCTCAACACTCATCAACGGCAAGCCAAACAAGCGCTGCTGGGGCGTGTGGACCCGAAGCCTCGAACGTCGCGATAAGTGTCTTGCGGCGCAGAAGGGGCTCCAATGAGAAATCTGCTAATTGCGCTCTTGACGGGGTTGCTGGTGGGTACTTCTCTCGGGTACTACGTCAAGGGCAGGTTCGTTAAAGCGGATCGCGTAGAGCACATCGTAGAAACGCGCAAGACAGACGTTCGCAGCGTAGTCGCGATGCAAAAGTCTGAAAAGGTATTGCAAGCAAAGGTGGAGTCCACCAGAACCAACATCGACAACATTCGCAAAGAGGTAAAGCGCCATGAAACGCACGTTCGAGTTCCCGCAAAACGTTCTAAAGCAAACGGCACGGTGGATGCGGGACAAGTGCCGGAAAGTAGCGGATCGAATTCATCTACATCTGACGGTTGCCAGCGCGTCCTTAATGATCGCACTGTCGGGTTGCTCAACGCCGCAAGAGCCGACAAACCTGTTGACCCCGCCTCCTGGCTCGATGGTGAAGGCGAAGCCCCTTCCCTTGTTACCGACGAAGACTTCATCGACAACGACCTCGAAATAGTTGGCATGTATCACGACCTGTCCAAGCGCCACGATACTTTGGTGGACTGGGTTAGCGACCTGATAGCAAAGCAGAACGCCCGCATTCTGTCCGAATAACCCATCAGACAAAGCCTATGTCCAAAAACGCCAGCAAGAAAGTTTCTACGAATGAATCACCCCTTTCAGAGACGCTTATCCCAAAGGAAAGAATCGGAACTGCGGATCAGTGCATTGCAGACATTCGAGCCATTGCGACTGCGAATCCAGAGACAGCACTGTCACGAAACTATTATCGAGTGCATGGCAGGTTCGCGGAGTCAGTCTGGTCGGCGTTCTTTGGGACGTTCAATGAGTTCAAGCGGCAATCGGGTGTCATGCTCACAAGACAGCAGCACGCGATGGAGCGCAACGTCGCGAAGCACGCCTCGGTTGACCACTACCGCAAACTGAACATTGAGCGCGCGGACTACGCAGAGAAGTACCTGCGACCCACGGGAAAGCGTTTTCAGACGATTCTAATTTGTAGCGACCTTCATGATGAGCTGGTTGATCCCTTCTACCTTCGCATACTGATCGATACGGCAAAGCGAGTGCAGCCGGACATCATCGTGTTGAACGGAGACATCTGGGATGCTGCGGAGTTTGGAAGATACACAGTTGATCCCCGCAGCTTCAATATCGCATCCAAAATAACGTTTGTACATAAAAGCATTTTACAGCCCTTGCGCGAGGTATGCCCTGGCGCACAAATAGATTGGATGAGCGGCAACCATGAAGACAGGCTTGTAAAGCATCTCGCAGACGCGACACCGGCCATGAAGGTGCTGCTCTCCGACATTCACGGCTTCACGGTGGGCAGCCTGCTGGGTCTTGATAAGTATCAGGTAAACTTCATTGCGAAGTCCGACTTGGCAACGTACACGGCCACCAATGTAAAGTCGGAAGTGGCAAAGAACTACAAGGTCTACTTCGGCTGCTACGTCACCAACCACTTCCCAGAGGGCATTAGCCTGGGGATGCCTGGAACGAATGGGCACTCGCACAAATTCAAAGTTACACCCTGTCACAACGAAGTGTTCGGATCGTATAGCTGGATTCAAACTGGCTGCGGACACCTGAAGGACGCCTCATACTGCAATGCCGAGAAATGGGATATGGGCTTTCTGTTGGCGCACATCGACACGCAGGAAAAACTCGTGAATCAAGAGTACGTGCCGATTACTGACTTCGCAGTTGTTGGTGGCAAGTTCTACTACAGAAACCCGAGCGAAATTGCGAGAGTTAAAACATCGTGACCGAGCGCACGGTAAGTTTCGCCATAACTATCAAGGCAACGCGAGAGCGGGAAATACCAAGCACAAAAGAAGAGTTCGATAAAGTGGAGAAAATCATAGAACAAGAGGTTGCTGAGTTGCATCGCGCGCTTGAGCATTATCAGTTCGCGACTACGATTGACTACTTTCGCATCTATTGACATTTATCCGTCAAAGGTAAGTCACCAGTGACTTGATTATTTCATTCATAAGTGCCATACTCGCCACAATTCAAAGGAGTGCAAATGAGCGCAGTTATTACCGTACCTGACGGCAACATGATTGACCCCGACAGTCTTCCGAAAACGCTTGCGTATAACGGCGACGGCACACTGAACTACGTTCAGGTGGTATCTGGAAACTTCACTTATCGTCAAACATTAAGCTACTCGTCAGGAAGCGTCAGTGGCATTTCTCAGTGGACGAAGCAGTAATGAGCGGATTATCTACATTTTTAATGAACGCCATGGCGCTTGCTATGGCGCGATTCAAGGTTGATAGCGCAGGCAATTCAACGCTTGTTGGTATTGACGGAAAGCGACTCGGGCCAGCTGTCTATATTAATCCGGGCCTGACTGCTGCCCAAGTAAATGCAAGGATAACAGCAGCTTTCGGAACAATGAGCGCGCCGACTGGCGGTACGCTTATTTTTAACGCTGGAATACACGACACTTACGAGTCGTCGATTCAGATTCCGTATAACGTTAGCGTACTGTGTGAGCCGGGGTGCGAGTTTAGACCGCCCCTCGGAGCGTCTTACACGCAAGGCTTCTTGTTTCTGGTCAATACGACTGACGGTCTTAACTGGACTGTTGCGTATACGAACCGACAAGGGGCATTTTTCGACGGCGCACGTCTAAATAACATAGCCAATTATAATACCGTAACGGCTAAGCTTGTATGTTTGGGTGCCCCCCACATGGTGCGCAATATCTCTGGACGATTTGTGCATGGGATGGTCTGGACAACCAACAACTACATGGACGGTTTTACCATAGACGGTTGGAGTTGTGCGTATGCGCAGGGCAGTGATTACCAAATACGGTTGACCGGACTCGGTGACGGGTTGCGTATACGTGGAGGGGGTTGCGGTAACTCCAACGTCGGTGGCTCGAATGGAATCGCTTTATATAAATGCCAGGGCGGTACGATTCTTGGACAGATCGGTGGAGGCATGTACTTCTTCCAGTGTCGCAGCGTCATTGTTGACGCAACCCATATCGAGGAAGCGGACTCCATGGTTATTGAAGATTCCGATGTGACGTTCAACGATTCATTTATTTGGAAGCATGATGTAACCAAGGGCTCCAGAATCAAGCTCACAGGCACGGCACGTCGTACATGCGTATTAAACAATGTGCAGTTCATGTTTAATATGAATCACGTTATCACGCCTGGATTTGATGTGCAGACGACAAGCAACAAAGACTTGGTCATTAATAACTGCCGCTCTGTGGTAACCAAGCAAGATGCCATCGGCACATCCCAGCAGTACGGAATCACGATTTGTGAATCAGACGGCGTTACCCCTCTTGCGATTTTTAGCGCCTACTCGTATCTGCTTTCCCATCGCTCAATTATTCGTGAGTCGCGTGTGTTGGGGGGATTCGAACGCGTCCTGTGTGCTAAATACACTTTGAATATGCCTGCGATACAAAGCACTACTGACGTTGTGTGGAGAGAAGCGACTGGAACTTATTATTACCACGCCCAGGCAGTATTTGATGCAGCTAGAAAATTGGGAAGCTCCTTCGGCGGGACAGAGAAGGTTATATCCCCGACAAATGGCGGAAGCGGTGTGCTGGTTCCTCTGGGCAATAGTCCGATTTGCTTTATCCGCCTCTACCGAGGAACGGTCCCTGGCTCGTATGACAAGTATGTTGACCTCCCGCAGATGCAGGCGGGATATATGTATGATGATGGCGTCGTAGTTGCTGGATTCCCGTGGAAGACACGAACTGCTGGCGCAATGGATGCACTGCAAGATTTAATTGCTTTGGACATTCGGCCTACAAATGCCATTGGCTCCACACGAGTTAGGGTAGTGACAACCGCTATGCCATCGGCAGGCTCATTTCAGATAGGAGATAGCTGCGAGATAGACGCGCCTTCGCCTAGCAACGTCGCGTCATACAGATACACGAGCGGGGGTTGGAAGGCAGAGACGACATTGGCAGCATAGTCATTTCAGAAGATTCAATCAAGCATAGAGAGAATTAAATCAAGGAGTATGGCGTGAGTGGAATTTCTAGTTTTTTAGTAAACGCATTGGCATTAGGTGTCGCGCGGGTGAAGCCGGATAGCACAGGTAAGATGGTATTTGTGGGTCCAAACGGGCGCAACCCTAAAGGCATTCCGTATATACTGGCACGTGCCTCGGGCAGTCTAGCTGCGCCTGTTGCGACCCTTACCGGAGTCACAGCAGGAAGCTTCGTTTTGCCGCTCGGCAATCCTGTGATACCAGCGAATGCGTTAGAGCTAGGCAGTAGGATTTGTTTAAGTGCGCACTTTCGACGACGTGGTGCCTTCGCGACGGCGGGGGTCAATGTAAGGCTCGGGACAAACGGAACTACTACGGACAATCCTCTAGCTGGCTTTAACATGAACGCCGGTAATCTCATTGATTTGCGCATTGAGTCGTTTGCGAACGTTACATCGGCTACAAGCTTTACACGAATGAGCTGGACCCCAATAAACGGTAGTGGCGGTGGTGGTTCTGCGTCTGACGTTGCAACTGCATTCAACATCGCTACGGATATGTTCATTTCATTCGACTTATCCGCCGCCAACGCGGGTGACGCGTTCGACTTAGTAAGCTATCAGTTTTCTATCATCCCATAGATGCGAAGCGCTCGGGCTTAATAAATAAGTCAATAGTGACTTACTTTACCTTTCCTGATATGATGAATTTCATCTAGCAGCAATCTCGAAAGGTGAAGAGTATGGCGAATTCGGGCAGAAAGCAGACCCGCAACAGTAAGCGTCATCAACCGCAAGACCAGTACCAAGAAACGTCGCAGCCTTTCGAAATAGTCGCCAAGCGTATCACTACCCCAATTGAAGCCAAGAACGAAAATCAAAAGCGCTACATCAACGCAATCCGAAACTTTAGCTTAATCTTCGGCCTCGGGCCAGCCGGGACCGGCAAGACTTATATCGCAGGCGCACTTGCTGCCGAGATGCTGGAATCCAAAAACTACGACAAAATCATTATCACGCGTCCGGCTGTTGACGCTGGCGAAAGTCTCGGCTTCTTGCCCGGTGAATTGGAAGAGAAATACAGCCCATACATTGCCGCATTTCGCGATGTGCTTAATGAGCGGCTGGGGAAGACCTACGTTGAATACCTAATCAAAATGGGGCGCATTGAGCCTCAACCATTTGCGTACATGCGCGGGCGCACTTTCAAGAATGCAATCGTCATACTGGATGAAGCTCAGAATGCCACCGTCGAGCAAATGAAGCTCTTCCTTACCCGCATCGGTAATAATTGCGTTGTGGTGGTGAGCGGTGACGAAAACCAAACCGACATTCGCAATTCCGGCCTGTCAGACGCGGTAGCCCGCTTATCCTGGATTCCACAAGTCAAGGTGGTGAAGTTCGGAACCGCAGATATCGTTCGTTCAGGATTGGTGCAGGATATTGTCAGCAGTTACGAAAAAGAAAATCGAGTGTGAACCTGTCGTATCCCGCCACTAAGGTAGTTTTTGGTTCCCCTATAGGTAAACAATTTCATAGCTACAATAAAGCTTATCTGGGGAAGTAATTTTTAATTCATAGGATAGGAGAAGTAATGGTAAGGGGCCATATGATCGACAGTCTTGGGTCTTCGCGGCGCTCCTGGATGCTCGAAATCGAAAGCATTCATGAGAATCACCGCGTTCTTGAGGCGGAGGCAATGAGCAAGCGGTGGTTCGATTACAGAATGTTGACACCGGCACAATCGACGCGCGAGTTTGCAAACGCGTATAAGGATGAGTTTCGCGAAGCTTATAGAAGGACGATTGACGCAAAGTCTGCCTACGGCGTCACACCGTTCTCGCCGTCTGACATCTTTGAGAGCAGTGACTTGACTGCAATGTGGTTGGCGCGACAGCAGGCGGATATGCTCGGTTGTCCCTATTGGTTTTTTATTCACTACGCTTTTCTCAGGTTCGCGGATCGCGGCTGGCGGCATTTGCCACGACCAAACCAGCTCTACGGAGAAGAGCTGGTGCTGGATATTAAAGATGGATGGCAAAATCTGCTTCGGGATGTTCTGCAATTTGCCAAGCACACATTTTATAAAGAGCAAGCCTACGTTGGGCATCCAGATCAAATCAGTCATCATGAATGGGTGGTCGCGCAAATCAAAAAGAAGCAGCATCAGCATCTGGCACTTTCCCGCGCATTGCGGGAGTCGCTGCTACCGCGAGAGATAGCCATCGCCGAGTTTGGCGCAAGCATCTACGAGCGGGCCTTGATTGCCTAGATTAGTAAGTCATTAGTGACTATAATTAGATTTTTAATGCGAGGGAAAAGTAATGTACGGAAATGACCTGCACGCCGACCAACTGCTTGAGGCAAAGCGCAGAGAAGGAACACTGACGCTTTCTAAGGCAAACCGAGACAACGTCGAATCGAAACCTCGTGACCGACAGTTCAGCAATAGACAAAAGGCGCCCTTTGTTGCGAAGGGTCATGACGCAATTTTAAAAGAGATTCAAGACGTTAAAGGTGCGATTGTTGTTCAACTCATAAGTAGCCCAGAGTCTATTCGTGGAAAGCTAGTGGCTCGCGACAAGTACACGATAACGGTGCAGCTATATAGCGGCATTCGGCGCACCCTTTATAAGCACGCCATTGAGAGCTTTGAGTCAGAACAGGTGGCGAAATGACCGCAGGTGTAGAAGAGACTTCGGCGATTGAGCTGGAGCCTACGCCACGCTTTGACTTCGATGCTGAGTTTCAAACAAAAATCGCCGCGCTGTGCTTGCGGGATACAACTTTCATGCAGCGTGTGGACGGGCTCATTCAGCCTGACCACTTTGAGAATGCGGTAGAGGCACGCCTGGTCGATGTTGCGACGCGCTACTACACGACATACAAGAAGGCACCAGCCGACAAATCGACCATCGCACATCTAATCAAGAAGCATCTGGCAGACAGGGTAATCCGTAAAGAGGATGCCGGGACTATGCTGGTTCATACGAAGTCGCTGTGGGAGTGCGATGTTTCCGACCGTGACTTCGTGGTCGATGAGATTGCGGTCTTTGCACGGCATCAGGCGGTTAGCAAGGCGATTCTTGCCTCGGTTGAAGACCTGGACAAGCGCAACTTCGACAGCATTCAGAAGGCGCTGCAATCAGCCCTGAACGTGGGTTCAAATTCCGAAATTCAGACTTACTCATATGGCGATGAGATTGATAGTCGCACAGAGTTTCGTCTTGAGCGCGCTGCCGGCACCGGCCCCTGTACCGGCATCACTACAGGCTACGCAGACCTGGATAAGCACTTTTATCACAAGGGCTGGGGAATCGCTGAGCTCTCCGTGCTGATGGGTGGCGCTAAATCTGGGAAGACTACGGCGCTTATAAACTTCGGCATCAACGCCGTATCGTGTATCAAGCGGTTTCACGTCTTATATGTGACGCTCGAAGTGTCTGCGCGAATCATTGCAGATCGAATTGACGCGAACGTGTCCAACCATTTGATGTTCGAGCTGGACAAGAACATTCATGAGGTCAAAGATCGAATCAAGAAATGGCACGCGCGCGCTGGCCGCTTCGATATTATCGAGTTTCCAACCGGGTCAATGAAGGTATCAGATTTGCGTCGAACGCTTGAGAAGAAGCGTTCGCAAGGCATCGTCTACGATATGGTGATCGTGGACTACGCTGACTTAATGGCGCCAGAGCGCACAACCGATAACTCAATCGAGAACTCGAAGTCCGTCTACGTTGGGCTTCGCGGCTTGGCAATGACCGAGAATATTGCGATTCTGACGGCGACACAGACCAACCGCGAGGGCTCAAAAGCAGCGGTGGCGAAGATGACCGATATCGCCGATGACTTTAATAAGGTGCGTATCGCTGACATCGTGATTTCGATCAACCGAACTGACGAAGAGCGGGCGATGAATCAGGCGCGACTGTACTTCGCAGCAGTACGAAACGGCCCTTCAAATTTCGCAATTCGCATTCAGCAGGACATTGACAGAATGCGCTTCTGTACGGAAATTATCGGGCCGGAATAATGGAGGAGATTTGGAAGGCTATCGCAGGGTACGGGGGCGGTTACGAGGTTTCTAGCATCGGGCGTGTTCGCTCTATTGCGCGAACCGTCCAGACAAAAAGCGGAGTAAGAGAATATAGGAGCGTTTTGCGAAAACAATCCGAGGGGTCGCACGGGTATCTGGTCGTTTCGCTAAGCAGCGTAGGGAAGATCACTACGGAGTGCGTTCATCGTCTGGTTCTTGAGACATTCGTCGGGGCGTGTCCGGATGGAATGGAGGTATGTCACGGAAAGGCTGGGCGCCTTGATAACTCTGTTGAAAACTTGCGCTGGGATACTCGCGCTGAGAATATTCGTGACCAAATAAGGCATGGAACTAAACGAACAGGCGCGACTATCGGGAAGTGGTTAGAGGAGCAGATTCGTGATGTAAAAAGAAAGTTGGCATCAGGGCTTGGTCAGACTGAGATTGAGAGGATGACAGGGATTCCAAAAGAGACGGTTCACGCGGTAAAAAAGGAAAGAATATGGAGATGGGTAAATGTCTGACGCCTCTCTTCCGGAGGTTCTTGACCGCCTTGATATGGAACTCTATCTCGACCGCGAGGGGATTGATTATCGCAAAACGCATGGCTCACGAGGTGAGCAACTTAATTTAAAAACGTGCCCGTGTTGCGGCGGTAATAAGTGGAAAGTGTTTATTAACGCAGAGACAGGTCTTGGAAATTGCTTTTCGGGCTCATGTAACGAAAAGCTAAACAAGTTTAAATTCATTCGAGCACATACGGGTTTGGATAACAAGGGTGCCGCCATGCATATCTTTCAGGTAGCGAAAGACATGGGCTGGCAGCCCCGCGTTAAAACGACGGTCGCCGTCAGTGTTCTGTCGAAGGAATTAAAACTGCCGCATTCGTATCCCATACCCATCAAGGGTCGAAATCTTGCGTACCTGGAGAATCGCGGAATAGACACGAAGACGGCGGAGTATTTTCACATGCGATTTTGTCATAAGGGGCTGTGGAAATACTTTGACGACGCAGGGAATAGGCGGTTTGTAGATTTCTCGAACCGCATCATTGTTCCTGTGTTCGATATTGACGGCGAGCTTGTGAGCTTTCAAGGTCGTGACATTACTGGCACTGCCGAGAAGAAATACTTATTCCCCAATGGTTTCGCCGCAACTGGTACGCAGCTATTTAATGCACACAATGTCCACCATACGGAGCGCGTGGTAGTGGGGGAGGGCGTGTTTGATGTGGCGGCACAGAAGATTGCGCTCAACACGGCTTCAGAGCTCAGTGACGTGGTTCCAATTGGGACGTTCGGAAAGCATCTGTCATTTGGGCACGATCAAAGTCAGATGGCTAAATTTGGCGAGCTACAGCGTCGTGGCGTGAGGGAAGTTGTTCTCATGTGGGATGGCGAGGTTCAAGCGACTGATGACGCTGTTGAGGCGGGCCTGATGCTTCGCGGGCTGGGGCTAAAGGTGAAAGTGGCAATGCTGCCGTTCGGCAAAGACCCTAACGAGGTCAGTCCAGAAGAAGTAGTGCGATGTTTTTATGCCGCCGAAACTCTTGACATGACAAGCGCCACCAAAATCAGGATGAAGCGCAGAGCGCTGTGCCGATAAGTAAGTAATGAGTGACTATCCGAGATATAATTGACAAAATTCTTCAAAGTGAAGAATGGGGAAAGCAACATGAGATACGTACTTAGCGTATACAGCGCAATTCATAGCGAAGACAAAAAGTACTACAAAGTCTATACGCTCGAAGATGAAAATCGAGTTGGCGGCGTGATAATTAAGCATTGGGGCAGGTATTCGGGTGGTGACTTGGCAGGCTTTGTCCCGAGGACGCACGGGCGCAGTAAGGTTTTGCTGTGCCCCGAAGGCATTGGGAATAAGGCTAGTAATATTATCGAGAACAAGCGGGCTCGGGGTTACGACTTTAAGTCTTCGCCATGTGCGAGTGGCGAAGACCTTGACTCTCTGTTGAATATTCTATTCGGCAGCGCCTCTTGCTCTGACGCGGTCTCTATAAAAGAAACCCTCGGAGGTTTGTGGGTGGATGTAGCAGTGGAGATAGGTGATTTCTTCGATTTTAAACCGCACAGAGTTGAGCCTGAATCAAAAGCCGAGCTTGGCTTTGGCCCCAACTGGGGCACTTGGTAGGTGTGCCAAAAGCGTTCGTATCTAATAGATGCACCATTAACGAAGGGAAGACAATGATCGAACCGTTACCAGTTGCGGCGTCTGCTGATGGGCAGCGCAACGCGTTTATACATAGCTGTGATGTATTAAAGCAGCGTCGTCATTACGCAGTGTGCTTGCACCTTTGCGATGAGCGAAAGAAAGGCCGACTCGATATAGTGTATTCGGATTGCTCGTCGCTGATCGGCAAAAAGACCTGCCCTGCACTGAAGATGCGCAAGGAGGAAATGGATGCGGGACACGCTATTTATTTTGAAGAAAGAAGGAAAATTGTGCCTGGATTTTTTGATACAGCGAAGAACCTCGTAGGTGAAGTTAAGTCGTTCGTTGGGCGCAGCGTGAAGTCTCTCCCGAACAAACCCAAGCCTGTCGATCTGCTGTCGAGCATCGACACCGGCACATATGCGGACGCAATTAACAGCGCAATTCAAGCGCCCAAAGTCGAGACGCCTAAAGTTGAAGCGTCGAAGGAAATACCAAGGGTTGCCCCTGTTGCTGGCGAGTCGCTGCTGGATATGGCACGTCGTCTGATGGGCAAATAAATTAACTAAAAGGATAAGTCACTAATGAATTCAAATGCCATTTTCGAATTGATCGAAAAAATTGCCGCAACGCCTGGGAAAAATGACAAGCAGGCGCTTGTTTTAACTGGGGCTCAGTTTGGCACTTTTAAGCGCGCGCTCAGCTACGCATATGACCCATTCAAGATTTATGGAATTGCAAAACGCCCCGATACCATCGGCGACCATGTAGGGCACGAGTTCGATGCCGGAACATGGGAACTTTTGGACGACCTCATTGCACGTAGGCTCACTGGCAGCAATGCGATTGAAGCCGTTCGCGGTGAAATGACGGCTCTCTCGAAAGAGAGTGCCGAACTGTTTTGGCGAATCATCAAAAAAGACTTGCGCGCTGGGTTTTCAGAATCGACCATCAATAAGGCAGTCAAGGGGCTGATACCAGAGTTTCCTTACCAGCGTTGCTGTCTTCCCAAAGACGCAAACCTTGAGGCTTTTGCATGGGCCGATGGCGTTATCAGTCAAGAGAAGGCGGACGGCATGTTCGCGAATATAGATTACAGCGACAGTGGATCGATCAGCATTCGCAGTCGTCAAGGCTCGGAGTTTCCGATAGAGCCCTTCGCAAAGATGATTGCGGAGATGAAGGTTCGCCTGCTGCCGGGATACCAGCATCACGGCGAAATTCTGGTGCGCAAAGCGGGTGAGATTATGCCGCGTGCGTTAGGAAATGGCGTGATGAATAGCGTTCTTAAGGGCGGTCATTTTGCTGGCGACGAAGAGCCGATTTATTTGGCCTGGGACGCAATCCCGCTTTCCAAGGTTGTGCCCAAGGGCAGGTATGACGTGCCCTACAGACAGCGCTTGAAAAACCTTATTACCAGTCTTAGCAAACAATACGATGGCGACGCTGTAGCGCTCATACCGACGCGCATTGTGCATTCTCTAAAGGAGGCTTATGCCCATGCCGGTGAGCTAATGAAGAAAGGCAAGGAGGGGACCGTCATTAGTGACCCACACGCTCCGTGGGTAGATGGAACCAGCAAGTTCAAGGCAAAGCTAAAGTTGGAATTTAGTGTTGACCTGAAAGTTGTCGCCATTAC
The DNA here is from genome assembly GCA_937870805.1 of uncultured Chloroflexota bacterium. GTDB lineage: Bacteria > Chloroflexota > Anaerolineae > Aggregatilineales > Phototrophicaceae > JACAER01. Next base: position 6,544 of record CALMZT010000665.1, on the reverse strand, counting down.
CCCAGGCAGAAAAGACACAAAGAACGAGGGGCGTGCTGGAGCACTGACCTGCGAGACAAGCGACGGGTTGCTTCGTGTTGATGTTACGGTAAAGAATGAAGCATTGCGCGATGATATCGACGCAAACCCTGATAGTTGGATCAGTAAGATTATCGATGTCGTTGCAAACGACATCACGGAGCCCAGCGAAAGCAATGATCTGCACTCGCTGTTTTTGCCGCGTATGGCAGAAGCTGGGTATCGTCTCGACAAGACGACTGCGGATTCACTTGAGCGCGTTCTGGCATCAAAGGAAATGGCGATTCTGGGTGCGAAGTTGCGCGACGCGGCATAGGCGATGAGCCCAAATGAAAGGCTGAAAGTCATTCGCACCAAGCATCCCTACCCCTGGCGCGAGGTCGTTCATCCGAACGGCGTTGTGCAAATGATTGATGCGTCAGGTGTTGAAGTCGGCATATTCGAAATGACGAACTTTATGGCAATTATTACGTCTTCATGGAACGCTCAAAGTAAATAGCCTATGAGCCTTCTTTCTATAGTTCCGCTTTTCATTCTTCGACGATGTGCATCCGACGCCATTCTTGGCGTCAGTGCATCCCTTGATGTGGACCCTGACACATGGGGCGTCTTCCCTGACCCGGATGGGTCAAAAGTTATAGCGCATAACGGAGAGCGCATTAGTGTTCGAGTCGATGCTGACGGTATTGAACTGATGATACGTGGCAGAGAGTGCAGTTATTCTCTGACCCCTTTCGATAGGGAGGTCTTACGGCGCTCTGCGCTTCGTTTTACGAGCGCTCATTCTGTTGTTGAAAGACGCGTGATGGCTTAGTGATATCATTCCCGAAACTTCGGGGAGGGGTATGACTAGGCTACAAGATTTGGGCTCACTGCCCGTTATTCTTTCTAATTCCTTGTTATCCAGAAGCCCGCTTTGGCGACGCGAGGTCGCCACGCTTACGCCGCTCGACTTGTCGTCATTTGTAGCTCGCTATCGTGGAACACCGGCGTATTTCGATGCGATTGCCGAGGCAAATGTTGTAGTAGACGCTGGCATCGAGGCGCTTATGTCTGGCGCGATTAATTCTGCTGAATTCATTCACTTTAGAGCGCCGAAGGCGGTTACGTTGGTATCCGATGTCGTTGAGTGGCTATCGCGGGTGTCGCTCATTCGTTGCAAGGCAATCTTATTTGCCCTTGAAACTGAGCTTAGCCCGAGGTTTGTTATGGAGCTTTCCTGGAAAGGTCTTTCGAGGTTAACGCTGAGCAACCTGGCAGTTGAGGTCGTTCGGTCTATGCCTAGACACATCAGACTTGACTATGTCTTTTGGGACATATTGCCAAATGGCGCAGTAGGTCCGTTATTTGGGTTGACAGAGTCTGCGATGGAGTGCGCTGACGGATTGGGATTTGAGAAGATGTTGGAGCGCTATAAAAACATGGTGATGATCGATTCTGACGCCGATCTAAAACACTTCCTTTCGAACTTCAATGCTGAGTTGGATAGAAGAATGAACCAGTAAAGAAAAGTAGAATGAAGGAGTTTTAGGTAACAAATTTTTTTGGGCCAATTTTGGGCCAGCGATACTGGGAATTTACGGTAAATCGAAGTAATGACAGGTAACGCGAGCCCTTGTATATACTGGCCTAAATGCCTAGAATGAGACAAGGATAACACCTTCACACGGCGGGGGTCACAAGTTCGAACCTTGTACTGCCCACCAGTTATTTGTTAATTAATACAAATAGTTATCCCGAAATTAGCGCATTTGGATTGTCACTAAATGCTTAATTATTTTAGTTTCTGGGCCAATTTTGGGCCACTTCACATAAAGTAATTAGAAATGGCGAATATTGCTAAGCGCGGCGAGTATCAATGGCGCGCAAAAATCAGACGAACTGGGCACCCGGAACAATCCAAAACCTTTAATACAAAAGAAGAGGCCGAGGCGTGGGCGCGCGACGTTGAATCTAAAATGGACCGTGGCATTTTTGTTGACAAAAAGATGCTGGAAAAAACCAAGCTTAGTGACCTTTTGGTACGTTACGCAGAAGAAATCACGCCGACAAAAAAGAGCAAAGATACGGAGTTAAATAAGATAGAAGTTTTGAAGAAGCAGCCTATTGCTCAGCTGGTATTGGCGAACATTGAGCCTGGGGATTTTGTTGATTTTCGAAATGCTAGAACTAAAGAAGTATCGGCTGCTACAGTGATTAAAGAGATGGGCTTGCTATCCAATGTGCTCAATGTCGCAAGGACGGAATGGAAAATGCGCGGCCTTGAGAACCATGCGAAGGGCGTTCGTCGTCCTAAAAGCCCTACCCCCAGAAAAAGACGGCTTCATTCGCAAGACGAAGCGGATAGAATAATCGCGGCAACGTGCTCGAAAACACTAAAGGTATTAATTCCCTTGGCAATTGAAACCGCTATGCGTCGGGGGGAGATGATTAGCATTCTGCGAAAGCATCTTGATCTGGAAAACCGGACTCTGGAGTTATTTGACACAAAGAATGGCGAAGACCGCGTCGTGCCATTATCTAGTGTGGCAATGGCATTGATACGCACGCTTCCGTTGACTGGTTCTGAGAACGGAGAGCTCTTTGGAGTTAAGCCCCACAGTATGACCACCGCGTTTAGACGGGCGCTTCGGCGTGCTCGCGCGACATATGAGCGAGAGTGCGAGGATGCGGGAATGGCCCCAGACCCGAAGTATCTGACGGGTTTGCGGCTGCATGATCTTCGCCGCGAAGCGACATCGCGGTTAATTGAGTCTGGCGAATTTGAGCGCGATGAAGTGAAGTCCATCACCGGGCACAAGAGTGACCGAATGTTAGATGTGTATAAGCAGTTGAGGGCTAGGGAGCTGGCTAAAAGGCTGTCTTAGTTCGTCTGACGCATTCTTGCGACTGTTTCCGCCTTTGTCGGGCGTCCGACCTTGCGTTTTTCTGGCGGACGTTCGGATACTGGCGTCATACTCATTCCGTCCATATATTGCGCTAGGTCATGTAGGGCGACCATATTTTTACGGCGTACTTTGCGAATAGGCAATGGGAATTGCTTTTTTGATATTAGGTTATAGCAGGTCTGCTCCGCATACCCAATGGCAGCGCCGGCAACGGTTGCGGGTATCTGAATCGCTCCGGGAAACTGCTTTATTAAGATTTCAATGTTGGTCATCAGTGAGTGCCTATTACTTTGAGTTCCTTAATTATAGCCTTTAAAAGTCACTGATGACTTAATTATTCTCGCCAAACAAAAGGCCCCTTACTGGGGCCTTTTTCTGACAGTTGTAGGTGAATCAATTGATATTGACTCTGCGGGTTTTGCTTTCTTTGTCGTCTGCATCTTTTTTCCATTTTTTTATAACTTGTCTTAGATCATCGGCTTCCGACTTATTTCGCGGCGCGATGTCGGCGCCATCAGCCGATTCCCGAATGATCTGAATAATTTCGAGTTCATTTTCGGAAACCATTGTTTTGCCTAAAAGCTTTTCCACCACTTCCCAGATAGAGGGCGCGTATTCAAGCAGAGTGATTCGCAAAAAGTGTATAGGATCGACCCCAAGCGCTTTGGCAAATTCCGGAACCTTATTAATCGGAACCTTCGTCTTTCCTTGTTTGAACATGGTGATAATGTTCGGCTTTTCGTACCCCAGTTCTTCAGCTATGTCCTTCTGAGATTTCCCAGACAAAACTATCTGGTGCGTTACATAGTCTGCTACGGATATTCGCGTATCCGTCTTTCGTTGCTTTGCGTTCATTTATCCTCCTATTGGTTTGTTGATTAAATGCAGTTCCACATTTATGTGGTTCTGTACTCGGGTAGATTATAGTTCACGGTGACTAAGTTTTTAGTGACTTATATAATTATTTTACAAATGTCAAGATAAATAAGTTGCGAAAGATTATTATTTTGTAAGCAACCGCTGACTATAATTAGTTCACCAATAACTTACATTGGCATAAGTTAACCCACTACAGGAGAATGCATTAGTATGAGCGGCTATAAAATAAATAAAGTTACAACTGAAGAGTTTGCGGACGTGATGGCCGATGCCGAGGTTATTAGTACCGTCGATATCGGTGTAGCGCTTGTTAGTGTCTGTAATCATCCCGCATATGGTCAATTTATAGGAGTCTCAGGCTGCGAGGAGTTATCTGCGTTGGTGTATGCCGTCTAAGCAGTAAGCATGTAGCGATATCTATAAAGGTAGCTTAGATATCGCATTTTTAAAGCCCCATCCAAAGATGGGGCTTTATTATGTGAAGCTCTATAGTCACTTATGACTTATTTTAGGGGGGGGACTTATGTATAACCGTATCGCCGCGATGCGCGAAGCAATTAGTAGAATTGCAAAAATGCTGTCGGAGCAAGACATTAAGGTCACAATGCGGGGGGTATCTGCCTACTGCGAATACGACAAAAAAACAGGGCGTCCGACGCTGGTGAACCTGCCCTATATGCCGGATGACGCGTCCGATGCGCTGTTGAATGCAACGCACGGCTTTCTTGACCATGAAGTGGCACATATCTTTTTTACCGATTACGACGTACTTAAGCAAGCCACTAAGCTGAATGTTCACAGCACATGGAATGTCATCGAGGATTGCTTTATTGAAAAGATGATGACAAGAAAGTTCGCCGGGTCTGGTTCGAACCTAGCGAATACTGGGTCATTTTTTATCGAAAAGTATATACAGCCTAAGCTTGACCGAGAACCAGATGCCGCTGTCGGGATCTTGTTTGTTTGTGCCGTTCGAGCATGGGCGGGTCAAACTGCTTTTCGCGATTACATGGTTGATAAGTGGGAAATCATGCAGCCGGTCACTGAAGCGCTTGGATCGCTGACGGATGATGTAATTAAGTGTATGAGCTCGAAAGATTGCCTTGATTTAGCGATTAGATTTACTGATGCGCTAAAAAAACCCAAACCAGAACCCAAAGCAGAAGCAGAACCAGAACCCAAAGCAGAAGCAGAGCCCAAAGCAGAACCAGAACCCAAACCAGAACCCAAAGCAGAAGCAGAACCCAAACCAGAACCCAAAGCAGAAGCAGAACCAGAACCCAAAGCAGAAGCAGAGCCCAAAGCAGAACCAGAACCCAAAGCAGAAGCAGAGCCCAAAGCAGAACCAGAACCCAAACCAGAAGCAGGTGGGGCGGGGTCAGAGCCCAGGTCAGAAGCAGAAAAGGGTAAGGGGCTGGAGTTAGCGTTAGAAGGGGGCAGCGACTCAGCTAAAGACGACGGGGGCGATTCTGAGAAAATGGATGAAGGACTGCCGTCGTCCGGGTCATCGATATTCGATGAGTTGGCGTCAGCTGACGCATTTAAAGACTTCAGCGAGGCAGTGTCTGATGCGCTAAGTGAGTCTTCGCTGAAGAGCGCGGAAGCTTCGCCCTACGTGGTCTATACAACGGAGTACGACATCGTTGAGCCCTTGTGCGATTACAGTGTGCCTGACTATGCGGTGAGTGATATGCAGAACAAAGTAGAGCATATGGTCGGCCCGCTTCAGAAAGACCTGGAGCGGGCGGTCGCGGCCAAGTCGGCGGCTTCCTGGTCATCGGGGCACCGGTCTGGGCGGCTGCATACCTCTGCATTGGCACGCCTGACCACCTTTGGTGATGATCGTATTTTTCGTCGTAAGCATATAGCCACTAGTAAAGATGTCGCGGTCAGCTTGTTAGTAGACTGTTCGGGCTCAATGTCGCGCCACGACAAGATTAGAACTGCGGCTTACGCCGCGTATGGCCTGTCAATGGTACTTGACCGTATGAATATGACAAATGAAATTCTCGGATTCACTACTGGCATGAAGCGAATTGGACCCTCTGCAAAGACGGATAAAGGGGCAGATATTGACTATGCGCGAGATTTCAATCTTTTCATTCCTGTATTGAAGGGTTTCGGGGAGCGCATGACGACAGAGACACGTAAGCGGCTTGCGGCACTATCGAGTGCGAGCTGGTTGAGAGAAAACGTTGACGGAGAGTCAGTGCAGATTGCTGCGCAGCGCCTTGCGCAACGTCGAGAAAAGCGAAAAATTCTAATGGTTTTAAGCGACGGTCAGCCGCTATGTCCGGGCAATCGAACGGCTCAGAGATACCATTTGAAGAAGGTCGTTGAAGATATAGAAAAGTCAGGAATCGATGTAATCGGGATTGGCATTGACTCTGACGCGCCGGCAAAATTCTATACGAAGTCCGTAGTTCTTCGGTCTATTGAAGACCTGCCCAAGGCGGTCATTGGCGAAGTCAAGCGGTTGCTAATGAAATAATAATTCACTAGTGACTTGCGCATCCAAGCTAGGATTCTTATAATTCATATTGTCGTCAGTGATGACTAATTTTTTATCTAGGGGAAGCTATGTCAGAAAGTCGCGTTACCTGCAAAATTTGTGGAGCTAAGGTTCACTCGATTCAAATCCACATTCGAAACGATCACAAGGACTGGACGTTGGAGAAATACTCAGAGACGTACCCCGGAGAGCCGCTGCTGTCTGCAATTGCGCAGGCGAAGATCGTAGAGGCCAGCGCGCGTAAATC
>CALMZT010000664.1 GCA_937870805.1 uncultured Chloroflexota bacterium | reverse complement strand
ACCTTTACGGTAACGCTGCAACTGCAAGCAGAACCTGAATTGGCTTAGGAGATGGATAGATGAGTAAGATACCGAATGATCTGTTGGCAGGTTGGGATGTCGTCGTGGTGGATGACGAAGGGGACAGCCTCGAAGTTGCACGTTATATTCTTGACTTCTATGGCGCGAATGTCCGTGTGGGTAACAGTGGGCGCGAGGGCTTGGAACTCATTCGCTCAACACGTCCGAAGTTTGTGATCTCAGACTTGTCGATGCCGGATATGGATGGCTGGGAACTGCTGCGTGAATTGAAGGACGATACCACCACGAGCGAGGTTCCAGTGATCGCGCTGACAGCGCACGCCATGACCGGAGATCGGGAACGGGCAATTTCGGTAGGTTTTCACAATTATCTGACGAAACCACTAACCGCTTCGACGTTTATCGAACAACTACTGCGGCTGCTGCTGGACATTCCAGTGCTCAGTGAGCAGTTGAATCTCTAAGGGGAGGATAGATGGAAGAAACACGACGCATCTTGCTGGTAGAAGATGACCCTGATGGGCAAGTGCTGGTGACGCATGTGTTACAATATCTTGATATGCCGATTGATGTAGCGGGGGATGCTGAACAGGCGTTACGCTATTTATTTCAAACGGATACCGCTTATCGGGCGGTCATTCTGGATTTGGCGCTGCCGGGTCGTGATGGCTGGGAGCTGCTGACAGATATTCAATCGAATGCGAAGACTGCTCAGCTTCCGTGTGTTGCCGTCACGGCATTTCATACGTCGAAGATTCGTGAAGAAGCGATGCGCGCGGGTTTCGCAGCCTATTTTGCGAAGCCTATCGACGCGATTTCATTTGCCAGAGAACTGGAAGCTCTATTGTAAAGGGGGCTGAATGGGTTACGAACTCTCCTGGCACATCCCAGCGCGTGTGATGTTTTTGCGTTTATCCGCAGAACCTACGCCTCTTGAATTTGAGGCGATCAACAAGAGCATCGTCGCCAACCTCAATCAGGCTGACAAGAAACTGCTGCTGTTGATTGACGTGAGTGACTTCAAGCCCAATGCGCTGATTTGGGATCGTATTCGTGCGTCACAAACCTACGTGTCACACGACAATCTTGAGTATGCATTGGTGATCGGGCAAAAAAATAATCGTTTAGTACGTTTGATGATGCTGGTTTTGTTTAATGTCTCAAAAGCCGGGTTAAAGTTTTTTGAAACACTGGAGGAAGCGAACACCTTCCTTCAGCGCACAGTCCTCACGCGCTAGTGAAGATAGCCCATTCATTGTCGGATGGGTTGTTTCATCTCGCCCTATTTCGTAAATGTCCCCAGCACACCTGGTTCAAGGCTTGCGCCCGTTTGCCAGTTATAGACGATGAGCGAAATGCTATAACTTCCAGCGGGTAATGCTGATGTGTTGATACGTGTGATGCGGCAGCTTGCAGCTTCGTTAGGCAAGCCGTAGTCTTCGCCCTGCGCGACGGGATTGCCAGCAGCGTCCCGCACATGCAGCGCCGCCGAATAGGTCTCTGGGGGCACGCTTTCATTTTGCCACCAGCCGAGAATCACAGGCAGCGAAGCGTCCACTTTTTCCGGCAGGGGATGCAGTAGCGCTGCCTCAATGCCGCCGTTTGCAATCGGCTCAGTGAAGGCAATGCTGCGCGGCGCGAGGGCGAGATTAACGTACAAATCGACGCTCATCAACGGGACGCGCGCAAAATTACCGCACGCCGTAAAGCCGCTGTCGATGAACGTCTGATTCAGCAGATCGGTACGCCAGGGGCGCGTCGTCGGGTCAAGCGCCAGCCAGATACGTGTTGCGCCATTGACTAAATCCTGCGCCTGCGCCGTGTAGACCGTATACGGTACATTAGGCTGCGCCTCGAACAGTACCAGACGCGCAGGCGTGTTCGGCAAATAGTAGTTGGCAACATCTTCCTGATACCAGGCATTGACGCTCTCTTTCAGTTGATAGAACAGCGTGTCCCCTTCACGCAGCTGACCATCGGTGATCTGTGACAATTCACGAAAGGGTTCGTGCCAGCCGTTCCAATGGACGTTACCCGTTGCGCCAGTGTTGTAAATGTTCCATATGTTCAACAGCAGCCATGTGCCTATCAGCAGCGCAGGATTCACGCCGCGCATGGATAACTGCGCAACACCTGTACCTGCAATGAGTGCCAGCGCAACCCACACGCCCATAAAGTAGCGCACCTCACCCATAATCAGTATATAAGCGGCAATAAGTCCCACGACACACCAACCAATGACGAGTGTCCATGCGAACAAAACGCCGTCCCTGTAGGGGCGTAACACGTAAGCGAAGCGACTACGCCCTCTAATGCCCAACGTCGCCAGCGCCAACAGGATAATGAGGAACAGATTGCCGTTGCTGAAACTGTTGAGAATGCTCTGGATAAGCACATCAGGAGGTAAGGTGTAGCGTGGATACGCCTGTGCCAGGCGTGTGGCGAACAGCAGGACATTGAGCCAGGGGACGAACAGCAGCACGGCGAGACCCGCCAGCACGCCGACGCGCCACCAGTCGCGGTTGCCCCAACGCAGCCACATGCGCCAGTCGCGCCAACGCTTAAGATCGATGTCCACGAACAGCACATGATAAATGCCGAGAATGACGACGGTGAGTGAGGCAAAATAATGTGTATACAACAGCCCCGCGACGCTCAACACAAACGCAATTTGTACGCCGATACTTATTTTGCCTTCCGCTCTTTTTTCCTTGGCGAACGTCGTTGTACTCAACGCGGCGTCTTGGCGGTTCGATTTGTTTTTGTTTTGCAGCGGTTGAGTGAGTCGCCAATAACTCCACATACACAATGCAGTGAGGAAGATGTAGAGCGTGTAGCCGCGCAGTTCATGATAGAAGTTGACGTAGAAGGCGCTGGTCATGAGAGCGACAGCAGCGGCGATGCCTGCCAGCGGCGACTGTACATCACGCGCCAAACGATACATCATGGCAACCGACAGCACGCCGAACAGCAGCGACAGCGTGCGCGTGGCAAGCTCCGTCCAACCAACGAGATTGCCCCACACGTTAAGCAGCAGGTAGAAACCGGGCGCTTGCCAGGCGTCGATGGTGGCGACACTCTGCCACGTTTCTGCCAGCGACAGCGGACCATAGGTAGGACCGCCCGCCGTGCGCAGCGACCAGACTTCATCGACCCAGTAGCCGTCGGCGTTCAGTCCGCGCGTACCAAGCCACATCGTCAGCAGGAGCAGAGGAATGAGCCAGAGCCATGTGGTGTGCGTGCGCGATTTTGGCGGAACGGATGTGACAGGCGCGGCGATTTCTTCGCGCGAAAGAGTAGGTATTTGCATCTTAATCGCGTGTAATATGTCAATAAACGCGCGAGTATAATGCTTTTTCGAGCATTTGTGCAGGCGACGATCTCAAGTAGTACAGGGCAAACCCTATTGATTCGCCCTATTTTTACCCTCACACGCCGCAGCAGTGAACTTTGATACCCATTTCTGCCAGCATCGCCGCTTTGGCAGCCAGCGCTTTATCGGCGTCTTCGGCAGTCGGGGCATAGGCAACGTTCAGGTGATTGGCTTTGTGGCGCGCCATCATCTGGTCGCGGCTGACACCATGCAGTACGGCGTGCATGATGGGCCACTGCGGGTTCGTCGCCTGCCAGCGGCGTTCTGTTTCGTCATGCGGCAATTCCACCACTGAGGCGCGCCCTATGTCACAGTGTAGTTCATTGTTTATCACATAGACACGGCTCCACACGATTTCCCCCGGCTTGCTGATGCCTTTGAGCGTACCGCCGCCGAGGCGGAAGAACATGGAAGGTTGGCGCTCGCTAACCGCCCCTGCGTAGCCGCCGATGAAGTGCGAGGCGGGCGCTGCCCCTGAGATCAGGAACACCCACACGAAGTGATCCACGCCATCGCCTTTGTAGTGTTCGCCATAACGCAGATCATGCAGCGTCGTCGCCGGGTCGAAACCCATCGCCGTCCACACGCGGTTCGTCACCAGCGCATCCACCGCGCAACCCTCATCGACTTCGTTGAAGTGCGGCACAGCTTTTCCAGCGAACAGTTCATTGCCGTTTTCATCGTAAACAGGCGGACGCTCAACGTTGTTCAGCAAGCCTTCCGCGAGATCAGATGCCGGCGTCATATCTTTCAAGCCCTGCTGATATTGAATACCAATGGCGGCACAGCCGAATTCCTGAGCGATGCGCACGGCGGCGATGTACATTTTGCACTGTTCAAGGATTTGTGCATCGGTCAAGTCCGTTTCTTCGTTCGTACCTGTGACGAACTTCATGCCGCGCGTGTCCAGCCAATCACGCACTTTTTGTGCTTCGTCATTGCCCACACGGCGCATTCCAGCAACCAGCGCTGACTGGCTTAGACGCTCCTTGTAGATACCTGTCGGGTTCAGCAGTTCGTCGTCGATGATGGCGTTGTACATGCCCATGCAGCCTTCATCCAGCACCCCGATGATGGCTTTTTGACGTTTCAGATGCTGCGCTAACCAGCGACCCAAAGCCACTTCATCTTTTGGCAGCGTGCTTAAATCCATTTCGCGGACGTGAGAGGCGTCATGGGTGATTTTTCCCGTTTTAATCCACTCGCGGATGCCATTGAGGAAGAACTCGTCCGTGAAATCTTCGCTCCAAATGCTGCTGTAGTTCACACCCATTTTGGTCAGTGAGCCGTTCAATTGCAGCAAGCCGACTAAGCCGGGGAATTGTCCACTCCAGTTGGCGACGGTGAGGATGGGACCTCGATGACTGCGCAGCCCTGCCAGCACATGATGGCTGTACTGCCAGACCGCTTCAGCGACGATTAGCGG
>CALMZT010000663.1 GCA_937870805.1 uncultured Chloroflexota bacterium | reverse complement strand
AGCGCGTGTACCTGGTGCTGCCGCAGGAGGCGCGCGATTGGGCGCTGCGCAACGGCATCCCACAGCCACCGTTGGGCACAGCACTGGCATTAGGCGATGACGACGCTGCACTACGCCTGCTGGAACCCGACCCCTACACCGTCTTCGAGATTTCGCCCAATGTGCCCGCCGATACACAGCGCATCCGTCTCACAGTCGGCGCGCCGCCGAATACCGTCTCAGTAACCTATTTTATGGATGGCGAAACCATTGGCAGCGTGAGCGCGAGTCCCTGGTCTGTATGGTGGACGCTGGCAGCAGGCGATCACGAATTAACGGCAGTCGCGACCTTATCCGATGGCACGCAGCAGACCAGCGCGCCGCTTCCCTTCCGTGTCGTGGAATTCGAGCCGCCACAGTCGCATGATGTGAGTCCGTGAAATTTAGGGGGTAGCAGGTTCGTAGCGCAGCACCATCAACTGCTCAGCGCGTAAGGGGCGCATCGCGTAGGTGTGCCCTTGCGCATCGCTGAATTCAACTTCAAAAACGTTAGGTGCAAGTTCTTCAACTACAGTACCAACTTGTCCTCGAAGCAGATTTTGTTTTGGAATATCTTCCAGCAGGGCTACCTCGTCGTAAAGTTTGATAACAGTATTCATTCGACGATTCTCTCCGGCTCTGGCACAGCATCGCCGTGCTTCAGGGCGCTGCCAATCCACGATTGCATAGCCTCGCGCGCCATCGCCGGAATGTCTTCCCATTTCTGTGCATAGCTAACACAACCGGGGAGTTCGATAACCTCAATACCAAAACCGCCTTCTTCGTCGGGAGTGATCGTCAGACGATAAGGCAAATCGAGATAATAATCTATCGACTTATTCATCACCGTTTTCCTCGTTTTCCTCATCTTCTTCTGACATCTCAATGGAGTCAATAGCTTTGATTGCCTGTTTGACAATGTAGGCGGGAACTTGCGCGCCATGTGCGGCGACTGTGACGCGCACGCCTGATGGATGTCTATAAGTAACATGTGAGCCAGAAGTGAAATCCGGCGCAAAATCAAAATCCTTCAGAATCGAATCCAACTCATCTGTACGTACATTCTTCGGATTTCGACGCATCTTTTTAAGACGTTTAGCACGTTTGGTCATTCATCCCTCCAACTTTAAGTATACCTACTTTCACAAAAATCTACGTTCACCGCCACAATATTGCCCTTATACTATCGCTGTACATTGCATTCCCACCATCAATAAGGGTTTACATGTCTCGTCTCCTGCAAAATCGCAAACTCATCTTGGGCGCGCTCAGCGTTCTTCTCATCGGCTTCATCGCCATCCAATTCGTAGATCGCTTCGTCGAGAAGTTCCAGCGCAGCAACCCGCCCGTCATTGCCTCCGTCGTCTGGGACTCACCGGAGACCGAACAACTTGTCCGCACCGCCTGCTACGACTGCCACAGTAACGAAACCGTCTGGCCCTGGTATGCCTCTGTCGCGCCTGTTTCGTAGCTGGTCGCGCGTGACGTGAACAACGGGCGCGATGGCTTGAATTTCTCAGTGCCTCAGGACTACTCACCGGATTTTATCCAGCATATGATCGACATGACTGCCGATGGCGAGATGCCGCTGACTAAATATATCTGGCTGCATCCTGACGCTAACCTGACGGATGAGCAGCGCGCGCAATTGATTGCTGGCATCGAAGCAACCTTTAACTACACGGCGGGTTCTACTGAAATGGATATGGAAATGGAGCCGCAAGCCACGCCCGAACCCTAGTTGTGTCAGGTTTCACACAATCGCGTAACGGACGGCGCGTCCCTGTGTTTTAATAGTCATGATATTCAAACGCAAACGCCCAGTTGATCTCAAAGTTCTGTCTGACCTTGAGTTGGTTGACCTGAACAAAGACCCCAAAATCGCCAAAGAGGCATTCGGGGAACTGTACGAACGGTACGTCACCAAAATCTACAACTACGTGTACTACCGCACAGGCAACCATCACGACGCCGAAGATTTGACCGCCCGCGTTTTCTTCCGCGCAATGGGGCACATCGACAGCTATACAGATCGCGGCGTGCCGTTTCAGGCGTGGCTGTATCGCATCGCCCACAATCTCGTC
>CALMZT010000662.1 GCA_937870805.1 uncultured Chloroflexota bacterium | reverse complement strand
GGGGGCACACTTTGGCGCACACCTCAACTTCAACGATTTGCAGAGTAGAAAGCGCTACAGCGGCTTTGGGGCATACGCGGCGTCGAAGCTGGCGAATGTACTGTTTACGTATGAACTGGCGCGGCGCGTGAATCCGGCGGAGATCAGCACGAACGCCGTGCATCCGGGCACGGTGGCGACAGGGTTTGCGAGAAATGGCATTGGCGTGACGAACCTGTTTTTCATCCTGTTCGCGCCGTTGCTACTTACGCCACGACAGGGCGCATAAACACCGCTGTATCTGGCAACGTCACCGGAAGTCGAAGGGGTGACAGGTAAATATTTTGAGAAGAAGCGCGCCGTCAAATCGTCGTTTGTATCCTATGACGAAGCCTCAGCGCGGCGGTTGTGGGAGGTCAGCGAACAACTGCTGGCGGCGGGGATCGCGTTACCGTAGGTAAAAGTTATCAGTTTTCAGTTATCAGTTTTCAGTAAAATTCGAGTGTTGGGTGTTCATTATGTGATTGCCGCTTGACCTTACCCTCGCCCCTTCACAAGAGTAGGTATTTTGTAGAGTGAATTTGAGCGCGTTTGACCTCACCCCCCAGCCCCCTCTCCCAACGCGCAAAATGCGATGGGTTGGGAACGTGTGTGGCGCGGGAGAGGGGGAACAGGATTCGCGTGGCGGGCTGTTGAACAGGAAAATAGATTTGAGAAAGTGGATATGTTTGAGTCGATTTTGCTTTAATCGCGGAGATTGCCGAATAAGCCGCGTATCCAGGGCTGGCGCGATGCGAGTGCGCGGGCTTGTTCCAGCGTCTTGACATTATGAACGTCGCGGGCATGTTCAGGATAGAGGCGGGTGAGAATACTCATGATGGCTTGCACGAAGGGGTTCGTGCAGACGATGACGATGGTGCCGCGATTGGGATGCACCTTCTCAATGCCCTGACTCAAGCGCTGGATCGCGCCGCGCGCCAAATTTTGCGTGCCGATGAGGTCAATGATGATCGCCACTTTATGCGGGCTATCGTCCATCATTTTTCTTCCCAGATGCGCCGCCAGGTCGTAATCGCCCCAATCCCAGGGGTCGGTAAAGGTATAGAGCAGTGTGGTGTGCTGTTCGTTGTCCCATTTGACAGCGACGCCCATGTATGTTCTCCCCTGTGATGGTGGCTCGTGTCGAGAATTGTAATGTTCTTATGATAATAGCAAAAAACAGAAAGTTTATGCGACGAGGCGCAGAAGTTTGTTGGAAGTTGCCACCTGTGGCTAAAGCCGACAGGCTGACCTAAAATACGGTAAGCGCACTAAAGGCGCTGGTGGCTCTCGCATTAAATATATTCTCGACGCTATAAGATAAGATTGAGCTTGTAAAAAAAATGTTATTATAAAAAGTCGTCGTGATAAGATCGTAACGAAGATAGGTTAAGTGTGGAAATTCAAATTCCCGGCGGAGAATCACCTTTAGGTAAAAACCCTGTTTTCACTCGTTTAGGAAACCCAATTCCTCAACTCATTGAGGATAAAAATGATATTGAACTGATACGTATACGTGCCAAAGAATTACTCAATTGGCATCCAATGGTTCAATTGAGATCATTATCACCTTATCCTTATAACTGTATGGGGTTGATTTTTGCTGCTCGCCGTATATCAATTTCAATTGACCATATCAATTTCGTTTTGAAAGAAGATGGATACAAATCAGTCAAATTGAGTGAAATTATAGCGGGGGATATCGTGGTATATAGGTTCAACAATGAATTGAGCCACGTAGGGTTAATTATGGAAGTTAACCGCACTTTGCTCATGAATAGCAGAGTAATTAGCAAATGGGGAAGAGACGGGGAGTTTATTCACTTTATGAATGATGTTCCCAAACTATATGGAGAACCTGTAGAATATTATACAGACAGGGAGCGCTGAAATGAGAACCAATCAACTTTTCGACCAAATTGAGAGTGTTACGTTTGCAATTCGTTATAGTGTTCTAAGCAGTTTCAAGATAGTGAAACTGGGACTTCAAACCGATGAAAGGCTTGATGAACTCATCCGAGAAATGCAAAATTCGCCAGAGGGGCGTCAAAAAGTGTTTGAGCGTCTGCTCATGCTCTTAAAAGAAAATCCACATCCTGAGTACGCACACCCCAAAGATGAAGCACTAGTTGGGTACCTGTATGGTTTGAGTCATACCGACGACGCGCTTACACTAAAAGCTATTGAGAGTATTTTATTGACACCGAAACTTTGGTGGGCAAAGCAGTTAGCGGACGAGTTGTTACGTTCTCGTGTGTTCACTTCCAATGAGAACGTATTTTTCAAGATTATTGAACCGAAGGTCCAAATCCATACCCAATCAAAACAAGTAAACTCTGAGTATCAATTAGGGTGGAAGGTAAGTAGAAATATCTCTGTTGTCGCCAATTCGAATCTCACAACTAGCTCAAAACCCATTGAAAAACAGTATGGAAGCGCCCCTTTTCTTAAGGAAAGGATTAGTTAGTGAAACACGCTTGGACTGTCCTGTGCCGAAGAACCCTAATAGATGATCAAACTCAAAGCCTAAGTATGATTGACACTGTAGAGTTAATTGAGTTTGAAACAAATGAAGAAGTAAGTGCATTACCTATTGATTTAATGTTAGTCTCATTGTGGTGGCGAACAGAAGCCGATCAACCTGAAAATGGAAAGGGACGCACACAAATCATTTACTCGGCAAATGATCAGAGTTTAATTAATATGGAATATGATATTGATTTAACGAAGGCACCACGCCACAGATTACTTGGCAAATTACAGGGAATACCTTTTGTAGGTAGTGGAATTTATCAGATCGTGGTTCAGGTTTTTGATGAATCAGTAGATGCGTGGCAGAATGTTGCTACCGTACCCTTACAAATTCAACGTATCCCTCAATAGGGCAGGAATACTTCAGGTGTTCCTGCCCTCTGGTTTCATGTATTCATTAAACACTAGAGCATATTGGTGACGGCGCCGTCGTTAGCCTGGCGGGCAGTGCGCGCGTACTTCGCCATGACGCCGCTGGTGTAGTGTGGCGCGGGGGCTTGCCATGCAGCCTTGCGGCGCGCGAGTTCTTCATCGCTCAGAAGCACGCTGAGGCGACTTTCGGGCACGCTGATTTCGATCAAGTCCCCTTCTTGCAGCAAGCCAATCGTGCCGCCGATCATGGCTTCAGGCGCGACGTGACCCACGCACATGCCGCGCGTCGCGCCGCTGAAACGCCCATCCGTAATCAACAGCACATCGCGTCCGAGTCCCTGCCCGGTGAGCGCTGCTG
>CALMZT010000661.1 GCA_937870805.1 uncultured Chloroflexota bacterium | reverse complement strand
GGCGGCAATCGCCAACGTACAGGGCGGTATGCAAACCGCTACCTATATGGGGATGAGCGACCAGCAGATTGCCGCCAATATGGCGGGCATGACGGGCTACAGTTACGTTGCCAATACGAATGCTGACGTTGGAATCACGGGTGGGGATGGCAGCGGGGGCGCTGGCGGGCAGGCGGGACCATACATCGGCACACTTGGCTCACGACTGGAGGAAGCTGAAGGGTTTGGCATCGACAGCTACATGGAAAGCATTGCCACGATTGATACCGACATGGCGTCAATTTCCGAAAGCAGCACCACCTTTGAAGGCAGCATGGCAGCCAGCGCCGACAGCGTTGCCAGCATGAAAACCGATTTCACTACTGCCAGCACGAAGGTTGACCAGATCAGTTCGCGGCTTGCCAGTATCGGCGGGCGCACGCTCACCGTCAATCTACGCTTCAACACAGCAGGCGCGCGCGGCGAACTCGAAAATATCATCCGCGAAATCGTTGGCGAACAAGGCGACGGGGGCGGGTCAACGCCTAATCCACATCCGGGCGGAGGCGGTCCCTAATGCCTATCGGATTAGCCTACACCTACAAACTGCAAATCGACTTTGGACATGGTGGTTCTTACAGTCATGCCTTAGCCGATGTTACCGCGCGCTGGATGAACTTCAACCTCGTGTACGGGTTTCAAGACCCGTATGGCGTTGTTGCGCCGCCGTCCAAGCTCACCTTCAGACTGCGCAATAATGATGGCTTGCTCACGCCGTCCAATACCAGCAGCGCCTTCTATGGACTGTTGACGCGCGGGACGCTGGTGAAAATCACAGCGACCTACAACGGCACAACCTACATCAACTGGACAGGGAAAATTGCTTCTATCAAGCCGCGCATTGAGCAGACCGCTGACCCACAAAACAATGCGGTTGTAGACATCACTGCCGAAGATCCGATGCAGAAGCTGTTAAAGGGGCAAATTTTCCCCAAGCTGCAAACCAGCGTCACGATTAACGCGGCGCTCACTGCCATCATGAATTCTACCGATATGCCTGTAGTCTGGCCGTATGCCAGCAGTTGGGCGGTCTTGGACGTATCGGTGATGGGCACTGCGAGGCTGTATTCGCCTGATTTGTTGACCGCCTCAGTTAGCAGCACGACACTGCCATACGTGGGGGATAATGCCAGTGACCGCTACAACAGCGTCGGCATGGGCAGCTACATCACAGATTTGATGATGGCTGAATGCGGCGGGCGCTTTTTCTGGAACGGATCAAAGTTTGAATTTCAGGATCGTTATTACAGCAGCAATCAGGCGCTTTCACCGGGCGTTGCACTCACCCTGTACAGCGATGATTTGAGGAACGCTGATTATCGCTACGGTGAAGATCTGGTGAATGCCGTCACCGTAACCTTTGAACCTCGTCAAGTGGGGAGCGTTGGCACGGTGCTGTATTCCGCACCGCGCGTGATTACGCTGCGCGCGCTCGATAGCCTTACGGTGAACTGCCAGTATCGTGACCCGAATACACCCAACGCCCGCATTGGCGCACTGACAACGATAGACCCTGTTGCTGGAACAGACTACATCGCCAATACCGCCAGCGACGGCAGCGGCTCAAACGTTACCGCCTATATCACGGCGTCGTTGCAGGCGAAGGCACAAAGCGCGAGTGTGACACTTGTTAACCCAACAGGGATTGATGTCTATATCACCACACTACAGGTGCGCGGTACGCCCCTGTACACCTACGAACGCCAGACGGTGACTGCCGTTGATGCGCAGTCCGTATACGATAACGACCCCATTCCGCAGTCTTACAACGTCAAGCTGATCGGGGACGTTGACACGGCGTTAGGGTATGCTCAGACACAGGTGGCGCGCTTTAAGGATGCCATTGACCGTTTTCAGAGCATTCGTTTTATCGCCAACACCACAAAACTACTCACTGCCAGCGTCTCGATTGGCAGCCTCATCACCGTCAACGATAACGAAAACTCCAGGAGTAATCACACCTACGTGGTGGTGGGAATACAGCATCAGGCAGACGCTGCGAAGCGTGAACATTACACCACTTACACCCTGTCTCCACTGGGCAGAGATGCGTACTGGCTGTTGGGGGTAGCGGGGTCAAGCGAACTCGATGATACAGCGATCATTGCTTTATAGGACACCTTCATGACAGCACCGAGCGCAACGTGGCGAACACCCAAGGACTGGGCAGCGGCAGGCACGCTTTTTGAGAGCGATTTTGACGACTACCTCAGCAGTCCACTGATGTTTTTGAAAGACCCGACGCAGGATGGCGTTCGCGCCGGGACCACCACCAACACCACCAGCGCGTCCTTTGTGGACATCGCAGGCGTCACCAAAACGATTACCACCAATGCGGCGCGCGCGCGCATGTTGTTTGTCGGTTCAGTGAACCTCAGTGTGGCGGCAACGGTAGGCATTACGCTTTTAGTCGATGGCACAAGCGTCGGCGACGCAACGACAGGCTTGCAGTACATCACGCGCGGCGCGGGAAGCAATGACCCGTTCTGCATTGTGTTCCACACGGTAACGCTAACTGCCGCCAGTCATATCTTTAAAGCACAGTGGAAAACCAGCGCGGGCACGCTGACATTGCAGGCAGGCTGGCACTTTGAAGTCATTGAACAGTAGGCACACATGCCCAGTTGGACAACTCCCGCAGATTGGTCAACGCAAGAGCGCGTGCTGGCTTCCAAACTCAATGCGCAGCTTCGTGATAATCTCAAGTGGCTAAAATCACGTCCGTTCGCAAACGTGGTCATGACCGCCACTGTGAACACCACCAGCACCAGTTTTGTCGAGTTGACAGAAAGCCGCATTACCTTTACGTCCGCCGGCGGCAACATCTTTATGGCAGCGTGCGGGATTTTCAGTAACAGCATCACGGGCACGATCAATACCTTTGACCTTGCGATTGATGGCACAAGACAGGGGGATGCGACGGTAGGGCTGACGCAAATCACCTGCCCCAATAACAACTACCCCGACTGCCTGAGTCTCCTCTATATGACGAGTTCACCGCCCAGCGCGGACAGCCATACCTACAGCATCTACTGGAAGGTGAGCGCCAACACAGGGACAATCCTCACCCGTTTCGCTGCGATTGAGATACGGTGAGAACCAATGGCAAATCAATGGCAAAGCCCCATCGACTGGGATGCAATTTCGGGCGCATTCGCGACGGCAACCCACCTCAACGAGCAACTTCGCAACAATCTGGAATGGCTGAAATCGCGTCCATTTAACAGCGCCTCGCTCACAACCAAAACAACGACCTCTGCCAGTTTTGTTGAGGTTACAGAGTCGAGTATCGCGATTACGTCCGTCGGCGGCAACATGCTCATCATTGCCAATGGCAAGTTAAGTAATTCCGCCGCCGCACTCACCACCTTGGATTTAGCCATTGACGGCGCGCGTGTAGGAGACGCGACCAATGGCTTAACCCGAATCACGAACCCCGTAGCGAACTACATGGATTGTATCGGCATGGTCTGGTTCACCAGCACGCCGCCCAGTGCCGCAAGCCACAACTATTCCATCTACTGGAAAACCAACGCAGGGACTGCCAGCTTACTGCCTCGCCTGTACGTCATGGAGATTCGATAAATGGCAGCGATAAATCAATGGACAGCACCGAAAAGCTGGATTGGCGGTGAGGTTGCAAAAGCGGCGAAACTGAATGAGCAGCTGCGTGACAATCTGACGTGGCTCAAATCGCGTCCGTTTGTCGCAGGTGCTACAGGCGCGGTCACGACCACGAGTGCGACATTTGTGACGATGACCAACTCCACTGTAAACCTCACGACCACTGGTGGATACATTCTCTTCTGGGCAACGGGCTATTATTTCAATTCAGCAGGGGGCTTAGGGACGTTTGACCTTGCCATTGATGGACTGCGGCAGGGTCACGCAACCTTTGGTACAACGCTGCTACAAGGGTTGTTAGCCAACTACAACGACAACCTCAATATCATGATGATTACAGGCGGGGGCGCGGGGGGCAGCCTGCTGGCGGCAGGGGCGCATACCTGTTCATTGCAGTGGTACGTCAATTCTGGCACGGGGAATGTTGATCTGAAGATTTTCGCTATGGAGTTGTGTTAAATGAGCGATCCAAGAATAATTGACATCGAAATCGAAGACAAGATCGTTGATACCGATGCACTGCACGCCGAACTGAAGGCAGAATTAGGCGACCTGTGTACGGGTCTTTCCTATGTGCCTGATACGGGGCGGGTCATTGTCCATCTCGTAGAGGGTGCCAGTTTGCAGCAGCGAAACAAGGCAAAAACGATTGTTGCCGTGCATGATGTGGCGAAGCTGCCGCCGAAGGTGAAACCAAAGTCGGCTGAGGAACGCATTGCAGAATTAGAGGCGACAGTAGCGCAGTTGCTTGCTGAGCGCGTCACCCCATTAAGGGTCGGCAATCGGTAAAACCATGTCTATAGACCTCATCCTCGCGGGCTTATCCATCGTATTGCACATCCTGATCGGGATCGGCTTAGTGAAGTTGATTGTTTTGCTGCGTAAACGCGAGCTCATCTGAAGACGGTGTGCATCTGCTTTCAGAGCTTGTGTTACAATCACCCTTAGAGTGAAGGGTGAATAAATGAGGATGTCAGCAGAACATCTTGCCAAGTTACTTGTTCGCTATTGTCGCCGTTTTGGTGAGATTGATAGCATAGCGCTTAATCAGCACGTCAAAACGGAAAGGTGGGATTCGATAAACTCTAGAGGTCCCGTGTATATAATAGCGCCTCGTAATGCGTACACCGTGACGCTGACGGTAAAGCGTGGCATGGATGTCTACAGCTACCAAGAGGAGGACACTCACACACTTGAGGATTGTTTATATAATATACTATCCCTTACAAGAGAGGTCATGAGGTCGGGATAACAGCATGGATAATAACCAAAAGCAAGTCATTTGCGCCCTCATTGATAGCCAAACGCCCTTTGACATCCCCGCTAAAGATTTGCCGTCTGACTTCTTAGAAGCCGTGTTTAAGGTATTTGACGAACTCACAGCGCGGGGCGCGGATTTCAGCGTCATCAATCGCGCCGTTGCCACGCAAGCCCATCGGGTAAGGTTCATTGACGCGGACGGTGATGTAGAACGGATTGCGGCGGGCGTTATCTATCCGGGCGGCGGTCTCTATATGGACGATACCCACGCCTATCCTTACGAAAAAGGCGGTAAACATCACGGTTGGTATATGCATTCTACTACCGCACAGGTTGGCGATACGATTACGGTATTCCGTAAGCCTATTTTGCAGTTGTTGGAAGTGACGCATGAATAGAACCGCAATGGCGTTCAATATGCCTCCTATTGGCAAGGCGTTGGACGCGAATACGATAGAAGTGCGGATTGGTGGAAACGATGACTGACGCTTTCACAGGCTGTTGGGCAGGAAGCCGCATAAAAACACAACCTACTCGACACCGCTGACAGGCGGTGTTTTTGTTTGTACCAGCGCCACCCACCGGAACGGAGTCACTAGCAGCAAGGCGCGTGTCATGACCGAGATCACCTACATCTTCAAAATCACGCTGAAACACAAGCCAGCAAAAACGGGCAAGCTCAATCTGCAAAAAGAAATCGACTATGAAGCAACCATTGTCTTTCCCGACGATACCAAAACCATCCTGTATCGCGCGGACAAAGGCGACCTGATGGCACAGGTGGGGCAAGCGCTCATGCGCTACGTGCGCAACATGGATAAAGGCGGCAAGCCATGAACTACGAGTGTGGCGCTACGATCACGCGCCTACCTCTTACTGTGCATTGTTTGATGAACCTGACACTCAGCGGCGCGCGCGTTCATCGTGGGAGCGTAGGGTTGCCTACAGTTGGCACATGGAATGGATTACGCCGAACGGGATTTGGTGGAATCTGCGGCATGTGTCGCAGGAAAAGGAGCTGGACGAAAACACCAAAGTGTATCTGCTGATCGAGGCGGTGAGATCATGAATCTGAGCGACGAACAATTTGTGGCATTGATCGCTGCCTTCATTGCCATTCTGGTAGCAGTTCCCTTTGTTGCGAAAACGCTTGCTAGTGCGCGCCTCAAAGATGCTGAGGCACGCAAACTCCAGGCTGAGGCAGAGTTCATTGAAGCACAGACACGACAAAGACAAGTCGAATCGGACGCAGCGGTTGAACGCGCGGAGACGGACACCAACAGAGAAGTCACCAAAACGATCACTGGTGAACTGGTCGAGGAGCGCAGTGAAAACCGCACCCTACAAAGGGAGTTGCGGGATTGCAAAGTTGAAGGCGCAAAGAAAGACGCGCAGATTACGGCACTGCAAAATCTGAATACCATGCTAGGCGAACGCAATGAACAGCAAGCCAAGCTGCTGATGGACAGCGCGAAACGCATTCAAGCATTGGAGGAAATCGAGAGACATCTCAGAAATAAGGTCACAGTCTACGAAATCAGGTTCGCAAATCAATTAGACAAAAAAGGAAACGATAATGACAGTTGAAACAGCTATCACCAATGCAATCCTGTTCCTCTTATACACCCAAACGCTGGCGTTCGCCTTGCAGCAGGGTATCGAGCACCTCAAACCCCTGATTATCACGCCACTGAGGGAAGCGTTAGCCGTGACCGATGCGAACTACGTCACGTTTATGTACGTCGTGCGTGGGGTTATCACGGTTGCCGCCTATCTTTTTGTGTGGGGTGGCGTCGCCGCTACCCGTGCCGCAGCACCTTACCTGGCATTCGTGCCAGATTTTGCATTGGGGACGGTGACGGTGCTGATTGTGATTGGTGGCGAGGAGATCATTAACGCGCTGATTGATCGCCTGAACGCGCTGAAAAAGGCGGCTGAACTCATGCAACTGGCAGAGTTTGAAGCGCTTGACGGCAGCGAAGTAGGTCCCGCAACCCCCGTTGCGCGTGCTGCCGAATCGCAAGATACGGCCTGGCGGCGCTAGTGTATGGCACACGAATCGCGTACTAATCCACGCCGCTTGCGCCATTGGACGCGCTGCCGCTGCAATGGCAAGTCTGATGCATGGCGCGCACATCGCTACTACGCACAACGTAAAACGCGCAATCTGAGTAGAGAACGCGCGTCATGGTGGGAACAATGCCAAACATCAGAATAGGCTATCACCTCAACTGCGAGTTTCCGGGCGCAAACCGCCAATACGCTGCCGATGCGCAAGCCGATCTCCACAGCACGTATGCGCTTGTGTATGACGACTACAAATCAGGCTTTTGGTTCACGCAGCAGATATACGGACGTTCGCCAGAAACGCAGATTATCCACCGCCGTTACTTCCCAAAAGATGCGAACGGCGGTTGGGACGGCAACCTGTGGGAAGCGCCCGCTGGCAGTGGCACGTTACAGCCTGTCGATTTAATCAACTTCCTACAAGGCTTGAATGCGCCGCCGTATGTCATTCACCAGCTGCTATGTGAGCCAGCGCCACATGGCGACAGGTTACGTGTCAAAAATGCATGGCTAGTCGAGTGTATCAAGGAAGCCTCACGGCGCGGGTTGCGCTTGTGCGTAGACAATGTGCAATCGGTTGTCATTGAACAGAGTGAACTTGACGCGGGCTTGTATGATGACCTGCTGCGCGCGCTTGCGCAACACTCCGAACACATTCTAGGTATCCACGAATACGGATTAGGCGATTTATGGTTTAACACAAGCGCGTTTGGTATGACGGTCTTAACTGAAAACCGTTCGCTGGACGTGCGGGCTTACACCAACCCCGCCAATGACAGCGTATTGCAGCAGGAATACGTGAGAAAGCCTAGTGAGGCGCATTTAGGGCGGGTTGAGATTATCGCGCAACGCTGCCGCAAAATCGGCGTACCTATGCCTAAAGTGGTTTATACCGAATGCGGTTGGGACGATGTACGCCTGAGCCAGCGCAATACCGTAGCCCTGATGAATGAGCTCGTGCCGATGGGTTATCCGACAATGGCGCAATATTGGAGTACGCGCTATCCACAATGGACGCAGGCGCAAACCGCTTTTGAACAGCTTCGTTGGTTAAACCGCGCTATGCCAAGCTATGTCGTTGGTGCATGTGTCTTTGCTTTCGACACCTCATTCGAGAATGGCGCGTACCATGTCGAGGATCGGACGTTGCAATCGCTTTTAAAGGGCTACAGCGATGAATTGCGCGCTGCACCGCCACAAACGCAACCTAGACCCCCTGTAGCGCCTCCTGCGCCTATTCCAGCGCCGCCAGTGGTAAACAGCCCGCGCGGAAGCTACACGCCGCATGAACAAAGCGTTGTAGACGCTGAAATCAGGAACGCACCGCTAGGCTTGATTGCTAGACTTGCAAAGTCTGCAAACTGGCTTTAGCAGTTAGTTGACCCAACAATCTTCGTTTTCTAACACACGGCGAAACTTACACCACACAACGTATATGTCGTCATCGTCGTTTACATCTATCTCTAGCGCCTCATCAACACGCGCCCTGAGTTCTGTGTAATCACTCTTGAGGCGGTCAATTTCCTTAAGTGCGTCTAGCAGTTGGCGCGCGTAGTGCTGTTCGGCAGCCCAATAGCCCTCTGTATCACACCACCGATACGTTGGTTCAATTTCGCCGTCATTTGCAAAGTCCTCAAAAACAGGACGCGGCTTTTTCAGTATCGCCTCAAGTTCTGCAATCGTGTACATCTCATGCCCCTATCCAACCGTCGTAAAGTCTATTTTAGCATTATAACGCTGCTACTGCTGTGTACCTACGCCGCAATCCTGTACGCGCGCCTCAGCTACACCACACCCAACCGCTTTGCGCCGTACCTCGAATGGACGCCAGAGCAAATCTATGTGCGGGCGTCATGCTATGAAGATTCCTACGCCTATTACACCTATAACACCCTGTTTTGCTCAATTGGCACGGACATCGGTTTTACCCTCGACAATCGAGCGCGCGTGACGAGTGCCAGCTTCAGCAGAACGGCAATCACAGGCTTGCGCATCGGTGATTTGTTAGCCCTCTTTGGTCAACCTGAGAACATCCATCCTACGCCACTGTTCGTCAATTGGATGTGGTATGTTGAGGGGTACAGGGTACTCGCTTACTCCCGATACAACGATCTCTATAGTCCAGTCCGCTTTGTGCTCTTTAGCGTCCGTTCGTAGAGGTCATGATGCGTGCAACAGACTTCAACACTGCGCTGCTGGCGCTGCAACGAACCAAGCCCGTGATAACCGTAGCGCATTGCGCGGATTGTCATTTCCCCGACCATTCACCAGAGGCGCTAGAACTCACCTACGCTATCTACAAACGCAGTAAGCCTGACGTGATTGTTGTAGGCAGCGACGAGGCTGATTTCAGCGTCCTATCTTCATTTGACCCTGACCCCGACGCTGCTGAACAAACCATTGATGTGTTAGACGACTTTAGCGCATTTCATCGCACACACGTTGAACGCCTCCGTAAAGCAGTGCCTAAGGCCCTGATTGTGTTCATTCACGGGAATCACGAACGCCGAATTTTCAACTTCCTCGCAATACATGCGCCTTATATGCGTAGATATGTCGGGCGCGGGTGGATAGACATTGTACGTGCGGGCGGCTTGTGCCATTGGGTCGGGAATGTCTCAGAGATTTTGATTACCGACCACCTCTTAGTAAAACATGGGGAGCGGTCTAGTGAACACGTCAGTAAAGCGATGCTGGTTGACGCGGGGTATCAAGTGTCGATTATGGCGGGGCATACCCATCGGTTAAATCAGTTCACTTTTAAGGGCTATCACCGCACGGTTACAGCAGTGACCAGCGGCTGCCTGTGCAAAACCGTTCCAGGCTACATGAGTAGTAAAGGCGTCAAGCCGCTCAGACAATGGCAGCAAGGTAGTGCTATTGCGCGTATTGACGTTGCGAGTGGTAACGTGTGGATTGAAAATCTATTGTATCTCAGAGATGAGAACGGCGTGTTACAGACTGTTTTAGAAGGCGCTGTGATTACCGCTTAGATGTTGGCACACCTCGAATGATAGCGTCAGGTTGCAAGGAATGAATGCGTGGTGAGCGCAGGGGCGAGGGGAATGCGTGGTTTAGCGTTCATAAGCCCCCGCTTTCCAGCCAGTCGATGATTTGCCAGATCGTCCAACCCTGCTCGTCGGTGAGATTGCAGCAAATCGCGGCAACCGACAGGGTTTCGCCTGTGACGGGGTGACAGGCATCAACACCGACCAATTCCAGTCCATAGACAATCAACCCGTAGTCTTTGACAATGAATCCTCGTTGTGCAAAGTAGGCGGCTTCAAGGTCAGGAAGCTGTGGACTGGCAATCGCGCCAAGTCGCATGAGAGATGAAAGGTTCACGATTTCACATCCTTATCTACGCCGCCGAGCGCTTCGATGATTTTTGTTTCTGACTGTTCAAGCAGGTCTTTCGCCACGCCCATAGCGGCTTGCGGCACAAGAGTTTTCAATGCGGCTAGAACGTCCTCAATGTCCTTAAGCACAAACTCAAGAGCAGCGCGATAACGATCCGCTTCCTCTCGAATTGGCGACAGGCGTACATATTCGACTCCCTGCAGGCGCTCCACTTCGTCAGCCAGTGCAACGAATGCCCTCAGTGTATTGCCTAAATCACCCTCAATAGCCCACCTTGCCCGACTAATGCGCTGATAACTATTACTCTCTGCGCCCTGTCCATTGTCATAGGCGGTCTTAGCATCCTGCCATTCACGGATATTGGCGATCAGGGTTGTGATGTCAGTCATTCCTGCCTCAGACTTTCGAGTAAGTCCAACGTCTTGTGAAGATCATTCACTGCGAGATTGACGTTCTTTTGCCAGTGATCGATGACCTGTTGGCGCTGCTCGTCAGTGAAGTGCGGGTTGCCACCTGTCATCACCCACACAACGGACACGTCGTAGATTTTGCAAAGTTCCAGCAGCGTCATGACGCTGAGTTCCCGCGCGCCACTTTCATAGTGCGAGATGGTTGAGCCGGCAGACAAGCCTATAAGTTTAGCGGCTTGGGACTGAGATAATCCTGCCTGTACACGTGCCCGAACGAGGCGCTTGAGAATGCCGACGATCAGCCACGACTCGTTCCCGTTGACGCCAAGTGTAAAAGGTTTCTGAAGGCGCTCAATCTCATCAGCTAATGCGATGAACTTGCCAATGGCGTCGTCATTTCCGCTGCGATAGAAGTAGGTATTGCCAAGTCCAAGTGCTTCGTTGGCGGTGTCTAACCGTTTGACCGCTGCGCGTGTTTGCGGGTTCTCAAAGCCAAGCTCCCCTTTGAGTTGCAGGAATTTCTGTTCCGCCGCTTGCCACGCGCGAATTTGGGCGATCAGGGTTGTGATGTCAGTCATGCTTGTTCCTTTTCTTTCAAAGCTAATTTGAACCAGTAATCAGGTAACACCCCGTGCTCAAACAATTCAGGATGTGATCTGTGAATGCGATCCATGATCGCTTCCACATCATCATTCTCGAAAATGCCTCTGCTGTTCCAGAAGGCTTCGACGGATAACTCATCTTCGCACGGCTGGCAGTGCGTGTGAAAGTCGAAATCCACACCTCCCTTCAGCCCGTAGGAATGATTGTGTCCGGAGCCGCAGCGAGAGCAAAGCGGCAGGCTAATTTGACGATTCGCCAACGCAATGTCTGCCTGTGTACCCATGCGTCGATACCTCAACGCCTGCCCGCCACCCATGCGCTGGTAGTGTTCTGCTATCGCAGGCGTCATGCTCATATACTTCGATAGCTCCAGCACATCACGGTAGTTCTTCATGCAGAGTTTGCAATCCAAACGCGGCTCATGATCTCGCTGGTCACAGGGTAAATATAAATCGTCGGTTTCTGCCAATGTATAGGGGCATCCTGATTTCAGCCTGTGCAGAGCGTTTTCC
>CALMZT010000660.1 GCA_937870805.1 uncultured Chloroflexota bacterium | reverse complement strand
TAAGATCGCGTGGGGTGTCACGACCCTGAATCTCGACACGCAAGACGTTTATCGCATTCGTGTCAACCCTGACAACCCACTACAATATGAATGGAATGGCGAATGGCGCGATATGACCGTCTACGATGAAACCATTCGTTATGGAGACGGCGGCGAGATGACGATTCAGGTACGTGAAACCCATCTGGGTCCTATTCTGAATGACAATCAGATTGACCCCGACACAGGCACAGTATCCGGCTTCAACAATGAAGATCCTCTAGCGGTGCGCTGGATTGGCTTGGACAACAGCAGCCTGTTCAGATCAGTCTTAATGCTCGACCAAGCCTCAAATTGGGATGAGTTCCGTGACGCCCTGCAATACTGGGACATCGCGCCGCAAAACTTTGTTTACGCCGATGTCGAAGGCAACATTGGCTATCAGGCAGCAGGGCGGCAACCCTACCGCGCGGGCGATCATACGGGTTTAGTGCCTGTCGATGGCTCAACCGACGACTTTGAGTGGCAGGGTTTTATCCCGTTCGATTTGATGCCTAACCTTTTTAATCCAGAACGCGGCTATATTGTCACTGCCAACGAAGCCCCCGTCACGCCTGCTTACTACGATTGGCTAGCAACGCAGCTTGGCGAAGGCAATAATTACGTCTTCAGTCAGGATTGGGACTATGGTTATCGCAGCCAGCGCATCAACGACCTGATTGTCGAGCTTGCACCACACAGCGCTGAAACGTTTGCGCAGATTCAAGGCGATAACCTTAACCTCAACGCACAGGAGCTTCTGCCTTACTTTGCAGAATTAGCAATTGACAACGCCGATGCTGCCAGCGCGCGCGATTGGCTACTCACCTGGGATTACCGTATGGATATGAACAGCCCGCAAGCGGCACTCTACGCAGAATTGTGGATGCGGCTGGTGAACAATATCTACGCCGATCAACTGGCTGCTGCTGATTACAAACCAGACGATGGCGGGCGCGGTCAATGGGTCACGACAATGCTGATGGATCAGCCTGATAACACCTGGTGGGACGACATCACCACAGAAGCAACGGTGGAGACACGCGATGAAATCCTGGTGCGTTCGTTGACAGAAGCCTACAACAACACCGTCACAGCACTAGGCGCAAACCGTGACGCCTGGCGCTGGGGTGCGCTGCATACCGCGACCTTCGTCAGCAATCCTTTGGGACTCAGCGGCATCGACCTCATCGAAAACTTTGTCAACAGTCGTGCGGTAGAAACAGGGGGCTGCGGCGATTGTGTCAACGCGACAGACTATGATGCTGCCGGAGGCGACGCTTCCGTGATTTGGCTGCCTTCGATGCGTATGATTGTCGATCTCGGCAATCTGAGCGCCAGCCAAGCGATGCATACCACGGGACAAAGCGGACACCCCGCCAGCGATCAGTATACCAATATGATCGACTCGTGGCGTAACATCCAGTATCACGATATGTTGTGGACACGCGAACAGGTAGACGGCAGCGCGGCGGAAACACTCATCCTGACGCCTGGTCAATAAGCACGTGCTTTGCAGGGGCGCACACACTGGTGCATACACGTCAAGCTAGACCTTAATTAATATCCTAAAACGGGACGACGTGCAAACTCCGTTTGCCTGGGTCGTCCCCTACGAATATCGTTTTAAGATGATTAAATTCAAGCGAAAAACGTATTCGTTAAGGCTTTATCTTGACGCCAATGCACCAAGGTGCGCCCTTCTGTATCCACTTATTTCAACTGTAGCAGCGCTGTTTCCAGTCGATCAATTTCTTCGTGAGTGTTGTAATGTGCCAGCCCTACACGCACCATGCCATGCTCAGCATGACCCAAGCGATCCATAATCTCAACCGCGTAGTAATTACCATCCCACACGTAAATATGCTGCTGTGCCAGATGCGCGGCGATTTGATTCGCAGTGTAGCCCTCTATCGTGAACACTACCGTTGGCACACGTTCGCCGTAGTGCGCAGGGTCAGTAATGCCTGCAATATGTAGATTCGGTATCCGCTGCAACATCTCGATTAAGTGCGTGACCAAGCCGCGCTCATAAGCAGACAGTACAGCCATCGCCGCTTTCAATTCCAACTGACGTCCGCCTAAATTCGGAAACTGCGCCTTAACCTCTTGCCCGTACTCGCGCCCGATCATCGTCAAATAGTCGATGGTCGCGCCAAGCGCATGAATCAGTTCAAAAGCAGGCGTACCTGTTTCCCAACGATACGGCGGCTTATCCGTGGGGGGACGAACTTTGTAGGCGGGTAACTCAGCCAGCAAGTCATAGCGTCCCCATAAAATA
>CALMZT010000659.1 GCA_937870805.1 uncultured Chloroflexota bacterium | reverse complement strand
TAACAGGTAGCGGATAAGGTTGATGCCCAAAAAGCCTGACCCACCTGTAATCAGATACGATTTCGATTCGCTCATCGTCTCTCCAGTTCAACAGCGCCGAAAGTGTAGTGGATAGCCGTTGTTATGGTCAATAGTTGAATCTTATGGAAAAATCAAAACGAACACGAATGATTTACCTCAACAATGGGCTTAAGCCCATTGTCCTGAACAGATTGTTAGTGTTTATTTTGATTTATCCATTAGAAGTCACAACGTTTCAAGCGACGAATGATGTGCAAAATGGGTTTCCATTTGTATAAACCCGGTTTATAAACGCTAATCCATCTTAATTCTTCTGCGAGAGATTGAGTCTCGCCAGATGATCGGAAAACTTACATTTCCAGGTTCAAAAAGGGCTTTTAAGCTCGACAATTAAGAGAGATGTCTTAATTATTCTATAGGTGAGTTGACCTATATAAAGTTGGGACGTTCATCCTATTCAACAATCAGGCGTTTATCTCATAAGATAGAATTAAATATCGATTAAGCTTGCATCATTCGGAAACGCAGTAAATGCAAAATATTTCGAATGACCAAGAAAAATGGCATGAATTTCATAAATTTTTTCTTCAGATTTCTTAATAATTTCAATAAAATACTTGTCTTACCGTAAAAGCGACCCTATAATAACAATTGTGCATCAATGGAATCATTGAAGAAAGCGGAACCTAATGATGATCGCCTCGCCGCAAATGATAAGCTTAACTCCATGTGCCCCCTGCGAATATTATCGCTGGGACAATGATTTGCATGTCTTTTGCTTTACCCTGCCCTCTCGTGAGGCGGTTGATACGTGGCTCACCCGTCTGAACACGATTTACGAACAAAACCACACGCACACGCCCATTCTGCAACTGCTGGACATCCGCCAATCGGGGATGCTGCCAATGACCTATGTGTTCCACAAGCTGCAAGCGTGGATTCCGCGCCATGTGGGCAGCCCCATCCTGTACAGCGCGGTGCTGCACAGTGATTCAGCAGCGGCGAGCATGGTGCAGCCCTTCATCCGTCTGTTGGGTGTTGAGCGCGCCTACAAGTTCCACTTCTTCAGCGAACATGCGCAGGAGAACGCGATCCATTGGCTGCGCAATCAACAGATCAGCACTAAAGTGAGCTAAACGACAGTGGGGCGAAGATCATCGCCCATTTTATTTCTACAGCCAGGTTATAATCCCCCTTCCCTCTTAGAGCAAGGATTTCAAACCCCTTGCTCATCTTTTTTATTGCAGCGCCGCCGAACTATGCACACCCGCCACAAAAATAATGAGTGCAAATAAAGCCGCCGCTGTCCATGTAAAGGCATTCGGGTCGCCATATTGTTCGATTCAGGAGTAAACTGATCTTGAGAAAGGTGTGCAATGGTCATCATTGGTACCTTGTGGCGCACGAGTTGAAACGTTAGTCTTGGATGCCGTATGCGGCGTTACAGTGCAGGTCAAACTTGTTGATGATGCGGTTAACCATCCAGATTTATTTCTATGCATTGACGTTTTGTCTGACGCTGGTCATCGCGGGGCTGGCGCTGGGGACAGCCCTGCGCAGCGACGTGATTGCCTTTACCTCTGATCGTGATGGCGACAGCGATATTTACGTGATGGATATGGATCGCGGTCTGGTGACGGCGGTGACGCGCACGCCTCCCGCGAGGAGGACGTAGACCGCGTCCGCGGGCTCGCCCTGCCGCAGGATGATGTCGCCGGACCCGTACGTGCGGGTCTCGGCGATGGCGCTGACCCGCTCGAGCTCCTCGGGCGTGAGCCGTCCCGGCTTCAGCAGGATCGTGTCCGAGACCCC
>CALMZT010000658.1 GCA_937870805.1 uncultured Chloroflexota bacterium | reverse complement strand
GATGTTGTCGCGCCCCTGCATCTCCATCGCGTAATTTTCTGGCAGATTGACCGCGGCGCCGACCTGGATTTTGACCGACTCCGCCGTCGGCTGCCCGATGGTCAGATTGTATTTGCGCCGGACGTAGCTCTGAATCGCCTCGTCCAGCCGCAACCCGCCGACGCGCCCGCTTTCGGCGCGCACAATATTGTTCATCGTCAGAACGGCGGCTTCGGTCATGCCGCCGCCGATGTTCACGATCATGTCGCCCGCCGGAGTGCCCACCGGCAGCCCCGCGCCAATCGCCGCTGCCAGCGGCTCCCAGATGAGAAAGGCTTCGCGCGCGCCCGCCGCCACCGCCGCTTCGTGAACCGCGCGCTTTTCGACACTCGTCACGCCGAACGGCACCGACATCATTACCGTCGGTTTGACCAGCCGAATCCGCCCGGCGATTTTGCCGAAAAAGTAGCGCAGCATTGCCTCGGTCACTTCGTAATCCGCGATGACGCCGTTTTGCAGGGGGCGGATAATCTGCACGTCCTCTTCGTCGACCTTGCCCAGCATCTCGCGGGCGGGCTGCCCGATCTCGACAATGCGCTCGTCCTCGGTGGTCAGCGCGACCAAGGCGGGTTCTTGCAGGACGATCTGCTCGTCCTCGTAGATACGCACGTTCACCGTACCCAGGTCAACGCCCAGTCGCTTGTCAAATAACCCCATAGCGTTTACTCGTGTGGATGATGGTGTTGTTCTCGCGTGGCATTCTGAGGCAGCCGCAAGTATAGCACACATCGCCTGAGCGGGTGAGGCTCCCAGGCAGGAGGCTCGTGCCGCGTTCAGGCGTGAACGCGCCCTGCCTGAACAGCCGCCAGGCGGTGCTTCCAAACAGCAAGCCCACGAACGGGAGGGAAAGCCTTCCACAGCTTCACCGCCCCTTCCGTGGGCTGATCGTGGCTCCAGGGTCGCCGCTGGTTTAACGTCTCAGCGGCGAAATGTCTAACGCTGCTACTGCTGCTCGCTCTGAAGTACCTTCTTGATGTCGTACTTCTTGGCAATCGCATCGATATGGTCAGCGTATTTTGACACATCGAATAGTTCGATACCGGCGATTTGATCGTCTTCTGTAAAGTAGATATTGATTTGGTCGTGTACAGATCGCGCGTAAGCCTCAGCCTGCCGAAGCTGGATATACATCACGTCGCCTTGCTTGTCATAGGTAATTTGCATCAGACTGCCTCATGCTTGATTATATTATCGTACCACGAGTATGGTGGTCACAGAGCCTATGACCGCTAAAGTTCAGACCAGTAAGCCGTGATAATCTCTTGAGTAGCTTCATTAACCACGACGATCAGTGGGCGCTTGCGACCCTGAAGCACCTTCATATAGACCGTGCGGCTGGAGCTTCGGCTAGGCTGAATGTCGTTGGGGTCAAGCAGCGTTTCTTCAACCATCTGAGCGCTAATTTTGAGCCGAGCCATCCGCGTTTCAGCGTGTTCGATAAACGTGTAGGTCACGTCATCGACGGTGATTTGGTTCATGTAGACGACTATACTCAATAAAAACCCGCGGGGCGGCAATGCCTCGCGGGTCTTGTGTTTAATCCAGAGGGATGTTATTCCCGCTGAAGCACCTTCTTAATGTCATATTTCTCGGCAATCTCGTCCATGTGGTCGGCATACTTGGAGACGTCGAACAGTTCAATTCCAGCAATTTGATCGTCTTCTGTATAGTAGATATTGACGAGGTCATTGGCGGGCCATGCGCCAGCAGTTGGACTGTCCTTCAACTGAATATACATGACATCGCCTTGCTTATCGTAGGTT
>CALMZT010000657.1 GCA_937870805.1 uncultured Chloroflexota bacterium | reverse complement strand
TGCGTGAAGTGGAGTTGCGATTGAAGCGCTTCAACAGCCTTTTTTGCCGTGTGACTGTGCGGGATGCACATGGCGAACGAGCGTGGTCAAATCCCATCTGGTTTGAGTGAAATACCGACCCCACAAGGAGGTCGGCTTCCTGTTTCGACGAGCACCGCCCGCTTTCCGCAGGTCTTACATGCTCTCCACAGGCGTCGCTTCGGGTGTCACCCACCCTAGTTTGTAAGAAAGGTTTATTATGCTTTGCACTTGGTTATCGTTACAAAGCCCATTCGGTACAAGTTTTACAGCACAGCCTGACTGTGCCAACCACCTACCTGTATTGTTAAACTGCATCCTCATAAAGAAGTATGATGATTA
Organism: uncultured Chloroflexota bacterium; assembly: GCA_937870805.1. Classification (GTDB taxonomy): domain Bacteria; phylum Chloroflexota; class Anaerolineae; order Aggregatilineales; family Phototrophicaceae; genus JACAER01. The sequence continues at coordinate 1,753 of CALMZT010000657.1, read as the reverse complement.
TAACAGGGTTTGTGATGGACGACCAGCGCTTTCACCCACGACCACAAGGGTCGTGGTACTCTCGCGCTATTTTAATAGATTGGCATTTCAGGAGGGACACTTATGGAAATTTTGGGGATTGATATTGGCGGATCTGGAATCAAAGGTGCGCCTGTAGATGTAACAACCGGGCAAATGCTTACCGAACGCTACCGCATTCCCACGCCGCAGCCGTCAAAGCCCAATGCGGTTGCCGAGGTCGTACACGAGATCGCTAAGCATTTTAACTGGAACGGTCCGATTGGTTGTACCTTCCCGTCGATTGTGAAGAACGGTGTGATGTACAGTGCCGCCAATGTGGATGGGGATTGGGTAGGCACCAATGGGCAAAAGTTGTTCGCTAAAAAAACACGCTGTCCAGTCGTGGTATTGAATGATGCTGACGCTGCGGGTATTGCCGAGATGGAATTCGGCGCGGGCAAAGGACAGATGGGCGTCGTCTTTATCATCACATTGGGAACGGGTATCGGCAGCGCGATTTTTAATAAGGGCGTGCTCCTGCCCAATACTGAACTTGGGCACATGGAGGTGCGTGGCAAAGATGCCGAACATCGTGCCTCTGATCGCGTGCGTAAAGACAAAGGGTTGGATTGGGAAGAATGGGCAGATCGTCTGAATGAGTATTTTCAGCGCTTAGAGGCGTTGTTTTCACCGGATTTATTTATCGTCGGTGGCGGGGTGAGCGCCAAATCGGAAAAATTTTTGCCGCTGCTCAATACCCGCGCCGAAATGATTCCCGCCCAACTTCTGAATGATGCCGGGATTGTCGGTGCAGCACTCGCTGCGAAGTCACTGGTCAATTGAGGACAGCATGTTTGATTATGAACGCGCTTTATGCGCTGAACTCGCTGTCTCTGGACACCGTGAATGGCTGGTCACGAACGGCATTGGTGGCTTTGCCAGTGGCACCATCGCGGGTGTGCTCACGCGCCGTTATCATGGGTTGTTGATCGCGGCGCTGCAACCGCCCGTCAAGCGCACGCTGTTGCTGACAAAGCTCGACGAAACCGCAGAATATGATGGTCGCGCTTACGCCTTGTATGCTGACCGTTTCGATGATGGCGCGGTGTTCCCCAAAGGCTTTAAGCATCTTGAACGTTTCCATCTTGAGGATGCTGTTCCTGTCTGGACGTATGCCATTGCCGATGCGCTGCTTGAAAAGCGCATTTGGATGCAGCAGGGCGCGAATACTACTTACGTGCGCTACACCCTCAGCCGTGCGCTGCGCCCTCTATCGCTGATGCTCACGGCACTGGTGAACTATCGTGACCATCATGTGCTGACACATCAAAAAACAGAACACATGCGCCTGAACTCATTAGCGCGTGGTGTGCAGGTGATCGCCCACGAAGAGGCAGTTCCGTTTTACATCCGCAGCGACAAAGCCGATTGCCAGTTGTACGGCGATTGGTTGACAGGCTATTTCCTGAATGTTGAACATTATCGCGGCTATGATACGACAGAAAATCATTTCCACGCTGCAACCTTTAATGTGGAGTTGCAGTCGGGGGACTCAGTGACCGTCGTCGCCAGCACAGAGTCTTTGCCGAATATGAATGGCGAAGCAGCGCTGAACGAACGTCAACAGGTTGAGCGTTCGCTGGTCGAATTAAGCGGCGACAGCACATCACCCGTATTTGTGCGGCAGTTAGTGTTGGCGGCTGACCAGTTTATCGTCAAGCGTTCACTTCCCGATGAACCGGAAGGGCGCTCC
>CALMZT010000656.1 GCA_937870805.1 uncultured Chloroflexota bacterium | reverse complement strand
CTGGTTCTGTCTACTGCTTATGTGCTGAAAGAGCAAATGCTGGAAGCCATCGAACTGCGCCACGCCAACGAACGCGCCTATCAGGAAGCGGTGAACGACTGGCAAAGAGCGACGATCAACCCGGAGGCGCACAGCCAATGGATGCAGTTCTATGCCAATGCGCTCAGGGATGCCCTGCGGAAAACCAACAGCCGCCGTCGTGAGGCACTGGAAGGCTTGAACACCGCCGACTGGCGGGCGCTGATCTACCGAGAATTGCAGGCAGACAACTGGTATGAACAGCCTGCGCCTAAATTATCTGTCAGTCCAGTTGAGCCAGAGGAGATTGCCGAACAACGCCCTTTAGAACTCAGCGCCAACGGGAACGGGAATGGGAACGGTACACATCCTCACCCAAACGAGAGATAGAAGCAGGACGGTGTAGGGTGTGTGGGGAGCAGCTACCCGTGTCGAACTACTACGCCGGACGACGCAGGTTGTATTGCAGTAACCGTTGTCGCCAATCTGCCAAATATCACCGGCAGAAGCCGTTTCGTACTCATTTTGTGTCAAATCTGGATTGAAACAGGTGTAAAAACGCCGATGAGCAAGCCGAGCATCATCCCCAACTGGAAGTACCAGAAACCATCCAAAGGTGGCTACAAGGGCTTGAAGAAGCTGCTGAAGTACGTGTCCTACCGCGAAAGTCCCGACCACCGTCCGGTGGATCTGAGTGACCGCTGGACGGACTGCGGGTTAGGCAGCGGTTGGCGTGAGGTGTATGAAAACGCGGGCAAACTGTCCGGTCCGTATGTACTTGCTCATCATCTGGTGATTGCCCCTGCACCTGACCTGATGGCACTGGTGCCGGAAGAACTCCGACAGGAACTTGTCCGCGAGGTGACGGAAAGCACGATTGAAGGCTGGTTCGCGGCGCGGGGATTGAACATCCCGGAGTACAGCTTTGTGACCCATGACCGCGACACCGACGACGACTACGGCTTGCAGAATCTCCATACCCATGTGTTTGTAGCTGGAACAGTCGAGAACAGCCTGGGTGAACGCGAGTCGCACCGCGTAGACCGCCAGCATGTCTGCACAGATCGGGGCGGATTGAACCGCGAAGATAACCTGCATCACATCGCCCGACGGGAGTTTGAACAGGTGCTTGATCGCACGATTGGGCAGGAGTGGCGGTTACTGCGCGAAGTCGAAGCAGAGCAGCCGACCATTATGCCTGATGTAGATACCGATCCTGTTACTGTCCAACATCAGCCGGAGCTTGACCTGTAGCATGTTGATTTTCTACGTCTTACCTCAGAAAGTGCGGTATGCAAAGCAGGCGATTGGCTTCGCGCCAATCGCTGGTGTCCCGCCTGTCCTACACACTCGTGTAGACAGGTTCGCCGCAGGCGGGACACCGCACCCACCACGCTGTCGGGGTGGCAAGTTTAATAAACTTGCTCCTCATGCGCCGGAGGGGCTTCACGCACCATGCGTCCGCATGATGCGTCAGCGACGGTGTGGGCGCAGCCCACCATCGCTGCAAAGCATGGCGCGTCACGGTTCGCCGTGTCCCGCCCGTCCAAAATCACCGATTTTGTCCGAAGAAAAGAGCAAAACGAGGAAATATGTCTGACAACTCGAAATCACAGTATACCAACCGCCTGACGGTGCATATCACCGGGGCGATGGAGAACCGGCTGGAGCAGATTGCCAACCAGCGCGACGAACCAAAAGCCGAGGTAGTACGCGCTGCGCTCCGAGCCTATCTCGACGAGCAGGAAGACCTGATCGGCAGCCGCAAGCATTTTACGAAGATGTTCCAGCGCCGGGTGGATTATCTGGAACGGCTGACGATGATCAGCTTGTGGATCAATGTCCAGGTCATGCACATGCTGTACGAGCGAGTGAAGAAGGAACCGTATGACCTGACGCAACTACTGGAGGATGCCATCGGTGCTGGGATTGCCACTGAGAGCGCCATTCATATGGTGGTGGAGCAAGCGCTACAGCAGAAGACCAAACCGCCAGCAGAGTAAACCCACTGGCGGCACGGCTGGAACGATGTATCCAAACGATCTAGGCAATCTGAGGATACATCAATCCGGGCGTGCTGTCCAACGGTTTGTAAAACACGAATGCGACACCTATATAAAGGAAAACAGCCCGATGAAAGCCTCACACCAGCCGCCCATTGTACAGGCGGCACAGGAACAAAAAGCAACCTCCGCAGCGCTGGCGTATGCCGCGCTCGGATTGAGCATCATCCCGCTGGATGGTAAACGTCCCGCTTTAATGACCTGGACGGAGTACCAACAGAACGCCGCTTTACCGGAGACGATTCGAGCATGGAACAGTGCCGGACTGCTGAAGAACATCGGCATCGTTTGCGGGAAGGTGTCCGGCAATCTGATTGTCCTCGACCTGGACGGTGCAGGCGGGTATCCCGCCTTCGCCGCGACCTTTCCAGCGCTGGCAGAAACGTACACTGTTGCCAGCGGTGGGGGTGTCGGGAAGCATGTCTACTTCTATGCCGACAGCCTGCCACCGAGCGTCAAGGCGATGGGAACACCGATTGGCAATCTGGAACTATGCGGTGAGGGACGGCAGGTGGTCGCGCCGCCGAGCATCCACCCGACTACCGGGCAGCCTTATCGAGTTGAGCGAACAGCCGACATCCTGCGCGTGCCTGATCTGGCTGAGTTAGCTGTATGGATTGAGTCGTTCAAACCGCGCCAGCCTGTTCGGGAGTGGCAGCCACCGACCCGTATGAACTTTCCAGCCGGGGATGCGCCGCTGAACCCACGTGTGATCGAGGCGATTGCGCGAACGTTGGCAGGGCAGGGCTTCAAACAGCATGGCGACTGGCTGCATGGTAGCTGCATTCACCCGGAGCGCCACAAAAACGGCGACAGAAATCCGTCGTTTGGGTTCAATACGCAGACGGGCTACGGTCACTGTTACGTGTGCGGCACGATGCTGGCGAAAGAGGTTTGTGAGGCACTCAACATCGCCCCGGATCAGGTGGGTGGGCTGGTCGAGCGTCCACAGCCGCCGACGATGCAGACGCAGCCGACGGTGAAACGTAAACCTTCACCTGATAAACCCAAAGACCCGCCGCCATCCGTCCCGACAGATTACAGACTGCCGGACTGGTTGGAGCAGTACATGGAATGGTCAGGAACGACGGGCAATCAGACCCCGATGATCTTTCATCAGGCAGCCGGGTTATGGCTGCTGGCAACAGCGGTGGGACGCAGGCTATATGGGGAAGCACCCTGGGGCGTGAAGATTTACCCCAACCTGTACCTGATGCTGGTCGCAGGGACGACCTTCTACCGTAAATCGACTGCCTACAAGCTGGCGGAGCAGGTGGCACGCGCTGCCATCCCGCACATGCTCATGCCGACACCCGGTTCGCCGGAGCGTTTTCAGGAAGCGCTAGCGGGACGCTTACCGTCCAACTTCGACAAACTGGTGCAGGAGCAGCGGGAACGGCTGACGAAGGCGCAGCCGTTTGCAGCGCAGCGGGGACTGCTCAAGGATGAGGTTGCTGGATTGTTTGGCGCGATCAACAAGCGTGATTACATGGTCGGCATGAAAGACCTGCTGATGGAGCTTTACGACTGCCCAGATTACTTTGACAAGGACACGCAGACTGGATTGAACATCGTCGAAAATGCGGCACTTTCCATTCTGGGTGTCACCACACCTGCCAGCTTGTCCTGTGCGGTCAGCATGGGCGATTGGGACAACGGCTTGCTCATTCGTTTCGCGCTGCTCACACCCGAACCGAACTATACCGAGCGACCCGCCGCGAAGACCTATCGCTCAGTACCGCAGGCGCTGGTCGATGATCTTCGCAGCCTGCATGAGCGTTTGCCCGCTCCGCAGACCACCGAAATGGGGCTGTCAGCACCCGGCGCTTTGCGATTGAAGGTGGAATGCTGGGAACAGTGCCAGGGGTATGGGGACTGGCTGCGCCGGAAGTGTGATCCGGGGCAGGACACCGAGTTGGATGATCGGCTGAAAGGGGTGTATGGGCGGATGCACGTTCAGGCGTTCAAACTGGCAGCGTTATTCGCGGCGCTGGACTGGCTGAAGACCTCCGACGAATCGCCGACAGTCACCGTTGACCACTGGAATGCAGCGCAGGCATTGGCTGAGGGCTGGCGCGGGAGCGCTCACCGTCTGCTGGAGCAGCTTGACCGCAGCGGGGAAGCGACCATCGAACGCCGCCAGCAGGAACGGATGCTCAACAGTATTCGGGCGAAGGGACAGCAGGGGGTCGAACTGCGCGACCTGTACCGCCAGATGCATGTCACCGCCAAAGTCGGGCGGCAGGTGGCGCAGGAACTGGTCAAAGCCGGGCTGGTAGTCGAAGCTCGTATCAACGGAGCGGAAGCCTACACCGCCATCGAATATCTGTCAGTCCAGTGATTCTGTGACTCTGGTGACAGAGGGGACTCGTGACTCGGTGACAGACTGATTTTGTCACGGAGTCACGTTGTCACAATGTCACGTTTGTCACCGATTTTTTGAGGAGAACAACTGTGAACCACACGCAACGTATAGCTCACGTCGCCCGCCAGCGGCGCAGCCTGACCAAAGCCCTTGTTCGTGAGGCAGTGGAACGGTATCTGGAGGCGCTGGCAGCGGAAATTGCCAGCGGAGAATGGGTTGACTTGCCGGGCATCGGCAAGATACAAGTTATCCAAGAAGAAGCTAACGGCGTGTTGACCTCATTCGGCAAGAACAGTCAGCGCG
>CALMZT010000655.1 GCA_937870805.1 uncultured Chloroflexota bacterium | reverse complement strand
GGCATGGACTCTAACTACGTCAATGGCTTGGTCTTCTCCGATGGACAAAATGTGGGACAAGCGACGGTTCAGCGTATTCGCGCTTTCAGCAAACGTCAGAAGCACACCCACAAACAGGCTCAGGATTTGATTGGTCAGGCGCTCAAACAAATCGACTGGTCGAAGATCAACGTCTTGTGTATCGAAGACTTGAAACACGTCAAACGTGGCAAGCGCGGGACGTTCTCGCGCACGCACAATAGACGACTGTCTCACTGGCTTTACGCCTATGTTGCAGATGTGTTGGCACGGCATTGTGAGGAACACGGGGTTCGGCTGGAGCGAAAAAACCCCGCCTACACCTCGCAATACTGCCACGTCTGCGGTAGGTGGGACAGACGAAATCGCAGTGGGGAAAGGTTCAAGTGCGTACATTGTGGCTATCTCGCTCATGCCAACTATAATGCAGCGCAAAACCTTGAGCTACTGGGATTGGCGGGAGTGTATGGTCTCCGTTGGCTACAAAGTTCAGAATGTCAAAGTTCTGGATAACCATAAATTCTCACATGATGACGGGTTAAATCCACACAGCATTATACAGTAGGACTTTCGCTTGTATACAAAAAATAGGCACACGCGATTCGCATTTCTCCCCCTCTCCCCGCTCATAAACCTCATCACTCACACACTTTATGCGAGGGTAAGCGAAGCGGCGGGGTTGGGGGTGAGGTTAAGCGAAAGTCCCGTACAGGTTAGATGCGATTTATTTGAGCATCATTAGAAACTCAGCCGTGCTGCAACTTCTACAACGGCGTTTGCGTAATAGGTCACATAGAAGGCGCAAGTTGAGGAGTATATACCTATGGGGCGCTATCATTACCAGTACGGACACAAACAGCATTACGGGCAGCGCGGTTTTCATCCGTTTATGTTGATCTTCCCACTGTTGTTCCTGCTGGTCTTCGGTGGATTGATCTTCAAGCTCTTGTTATGGATTGCACCTGTGCTGCTGGTCTTGTGGCTGGTGAGAAAACTCGTCTGCTCCCATCATGACGATGATCGCGGCGACAAACTCAAGAATGACGATATGGACGACAAGCCCAAGCGTCGCTACGTCGAAACCAGCGACGGACAGTGGGTCGAAATCATCTAGTCGAGAACTCTAACTCACCTTACGCATCCGTTCGCTGTGGTGGACGCTGGCAGTTCAAAACTGCCAGCGATGTGATTTGAATACCCGTGAACGGGTTGAGCAATGCGATTTTTCAACCTCTTCAGAGGTTTACCCATTCTCTGCTAGCTCTGGGTTTTGAACCCGGAGCGGTAAATGAGGTTTCAGCGACTCCTCAGTTTGCAGTTTCATATGCCTAAAGAAGATGAGCCGTCAACGTCTCGTCACGCGAACGCCGTTCCCCCTCTCCACGCCGCACAAACCTGCTGCCAGCCAAATTCCAGCAGGGGAGAGGGGGTGAGGTTTTGGCGAACGCGCAATTGCCGTTCATAAAGCGACTAGTAAGCGTTGTTCTTGCTCATTGACAATCCGCTGTAAGCGAATATGACTGCCTTTTTGGCTATAGATTTCAAAACCAAACCTTTGTAGTATTTTGATGACTTGTTTTCCGTTTAAGCGCCGAAGTTTCTCAGGCATATTCGGCTGTAACCTCAAAAGTTGCTTCAATACGTGGTATCACTGTTAGATTGTCGCCTTCAAAGTAAAGTCCCACAGCCTCAGGTAGATTTCGTAGCGCTTCTTCAATCGTTTCACCATCGGTTGTCAGGGCAATTTCAATGCCGCTGATTACGTAATAGATGCCTTCATCATCGTGCCGTTCCATCCGAAAATGCAGCCTGTCATACATACTTGTACCTTCTTTACCGTAGTTGTTATGAATCATTATAAGCGATCCAAAAATGCTCTTATATTTCTTTCATCTTTTATATGCGTTTTTCCTATATTTCTCTAAAATTCCTCTGACATTTAGGGTTTATCTTATAGACAAATCACTTAAATAGGGGAATTGAGTGAGTAAGGAGAGATTAAAATGACAGTTGTACGATGGAACCCAGTTCGTGAAATGTTAGCGATGCAGACTGCCCTTGATCGTATGTTTGAAGATACCCGTCGTGGTAGCTTCGAGGGTGGTAGCGCGCTGGCACTGGATGTACATGAGGATGAGCAGAGTTATACGGTTGAAACCGCGCTCCCTGGGGTACAGCCAGACAACATCAACGTCAGCCTGCATGATGGTATTCTGACCATCACGGGCGAAATTCCTGCCCAGACGCGCGAAAACTCGCGTACACTGATGCAGGAACGGGTCTACGGCAAGTTCTCGCGCAGCATTCGTCTGCCGATGGCTGTGGACAGTGGCAAGGTCGAAGCAAGTTTTGATAACGGCGTGCTCACGCTGACACTGCCGAAGACCGAAGAAGCGCAGCCCAGACAAATCCCGGTTCGTGCTGGGAATGGTAATAAGCGCTAAACAGTAGTCTATAAATGGAAGGGCGAGTCTAAGTGGACTCGTCCTTTTTGATTCTTTTCTACCCCCTTAAACTCTCCCTCTCCAAGTTTTTATTGATAACTGACACTACACAGCCTGAACCTGTGAACAAGGGGTTTAAACCCCTTGTTTGATCTGAACCTGTGTGACATCAGTTGATAACTCTATTTCTGTAACACTTTTCCGTTTTCCGTGTCTTTATCGGTGAAGGAGCAGTGCATGGATGACGCATCGTTAAAGACCAATGATGACGAAGTGCGGTTAATGCGGCAGGCGCAGCACAATCCACTGTTGTTCGCGCCGCTGTACGAACGCTACGTTGACCGCGTGTACGCTTACTGCCGGAGACGTGCCGCCAATACACAGGATGCCGAAGACCTTTGCAGTATGGTTTTCGCTCGTGCGCTGGCGGGGCTGCACACGTATGAAGGCGGGCATGTCGCGGCGTGGCTGTTTCGCATCGCCCACAATGTCGTCACGAACTACTACCGCCAGCAGCGGCTGTCGCAGCAGTGTTGTGTGTCACGATCTTTATGCTGATGCCCAGGGGCACACCCAATTTGCCGCAGTTGAACGGCGCTGCACCGATCATGCAGCAAGAAAGGAGCGCGACGACGACTGCTTTTCCGCCACTGGTACCGACTTCAACACCGCTTCCTGTTATTACAGTGACACCGGGTCCGACGCTGGTGCCAGTGAACGCCAATGGAGTGGCATCATCGCTTGTGCCTATCAATCCGTGTGAGGTGTTTATCGACCCTGCAATCGCCGTGCGCAGCGACTGGACGTATATTTACGCGCCCGTGATCTCCTTTGCTGACGCGCTTTCGCTGTTGGGGATTGATGAAAACGCTATACAAACCGTAGAAATGATATATCGTATCACGTTGAACGATAGCACTGTGGCAAATATTCACATCATGTCGATACCTGAAGGCAACACCAGTAGCGATCTGATCCGAGTGACCTTCCCCGGCGCACGGATCATCGCTTCCTATCCTGTAACCTATCAAGAACGTACCTTCGTAGTGACCGCACTGGATAACGGTGTCATCGTACTGTTAGACAGTGCCAGCCCGACACTGATCTACCTCACGATAGACGACGCTTTTGTCTCACCTGTGCTTCAAGGGCAGCCAACAGTAATGCTACCGTCGGCGCGGGAACTGATACCAACGGTGATTGCGCCGACTGTGGTACCACCAGCGTCCATCGACATTACGCCAACAGCGACCATGCCCCAACGAATACCTGGACACCTGTGCCGACGACAGTACCGTAAATACGAATGTAGGGGTTTGGCGCGCCAGACCCCTTACATCTTTTCCTCTTCTACGCGGGGCAGCCACACTCGAAATGTACTTCCTTGACCAAGCTGGCTTTCGATGTCGATGTCGCCGCCGTGAATATCCACGATCTCTTTGACCATCGACAATCCCAAGCCTGTGCCGGGAATGCCTAAGCTGCCAGTGGGTCTGCCGCGATAAAAACGCTCAAACAGATGCGGCAAATCATCGGCGGGGATGCCGCTGCCGCTGTCACACACCTCAATATACACTCGCTGCTCATCACGCCCGATGACGACCTGAACGCTTCCCTCAGTGGTGTATTTGATGGCATTGGCAAGCAGATTGGTAATCACCTGCGCGAGTTGATTGCGTTCGCCACGTACCAGTGTGGTTGTCTCACACGGCGTAAACGTCAAGGATAAGTCCGCCGTTTCGGCATGTTCACGATGGGCGGCGACGACCTGTTCCGCCAGTTCATTGACGTTGACCGTCGTAAAGTTCACTTTGTCGCGTCCCAGTTCCAGCCGCGAAATATCCAGAATGTCGCTGACGAGCGTCGTCAGTTGGTCAACCTGTTTCTCTAGCTCAGGCAAATGTTCCAGTAATTTCTCCGGCTTACGCTGCAAAAGTTCCAGTTTCAAGCTCAGTACGGTGATCGGGGTACGCAGCTCGTGCGAAACATCGGCGACAAACTGTGACTTGAGGCGATCAAGATGCTGTAAGCGTTCGTTCGCAGCAGCCAGCGCGGCAGTGCGTTCATCGACACGCTGCTCAAGCTGCTGGTTCAACGTGCGTACCGCTTCTTCAGCGCGTTTACGCTCGGTGATTTCACGCTGGGCTTGCGCGTAAATCTGAGCATTAATCAAGGCAATCGCCGCGATGTTGGTGAGCGGAATCAGGCGCTCAGCGTCACGCTCTGTGAAAAAATTGGGCGCTGCGCTGGTTAACCTCAGCATTCCTAAAACATGATCGCCATAAAATATCGGCGCGACGATATGAGATCGAATCCACGCGGTTTGGGGGATGGTAATCCATTGTGGATGGTTTTGTGTATCCGCGATCACCACAGGCTTACGAGTTTCTACCGCCTGACGATCAGTGGGGAAAGCGGTGAGTCCATGACGCAGCTTTTCAATGAAAGGATCACTGCCGAATTTTTCATAGCCGTTCCAGCGTACCGCATACAGGATTTCGCCATCGCGCAGCATAATATTGGTTGCATCATGATGAAACAGCTTCTCAAGCTGGTCGATCATCTCATCCAACACTTTATCGAGATTGATGCTGGAGGTCAGCGCGAGGGTCGTGTTCGCCAATGCTTCGGCGAATGCGCGCTGTTCTTCTTCAGCCTTGTTCGCCAGTTTTTGCATCGTGATGTCGGTACAAAAACCCGCGAAACCTGCGAATGAATGATCGGGATGAAAGCGTGGAACAACATGATCGACGACCCAGCGATATGAGCCGTCGCGATATTTCATACGATATTCGATTTTGAATTCATGCTGATCTTCAAGCGCAACATTCATGGTGCGATAGCAATGAGCATAGTCGTCGGGATGGATACGTTCCGTCCACCAGGTGCCCAATTCTTTCTCCAAGGTGCGTCCGGTGAAATACAGCCACGCCTTGTTGAAAAATACAGTCTCACCTTGCGCATCGCACGCCCAGATGAGCGTTGGCGCGATATCCGCAAGGTCGCGGAATATCATGTCATACTCATTGAACATGGGGTGCTGCGCCTTGTGCTCTCATCAAATAAATCACTTTACTATAATTAATCTCACGCTAAAAACCAAAATCTACACCTCAAGGAATCCTGCGCCCATGTACACGCACTGTCCGCCCACGATCACGCGTGATTTCACTGCCCATACGCTCGATTTCGATGCGAATGATGCTGGGTCGCCCCATCTCAAATCCCTGTTCGCTGATAATCATCGACGGGTTATCGTTGACAAGCTTGTGTTTCACCAGATAGCAGCCTTAAGTCGGAGATGGCTGCTGCCTATCTGTAAAGACTGCCAGTTGGTTGCCGCCGAACGCGCTCGGTAAAAACATCGACCAGATGAAATTGCAATTTGCGCATGAGTGCCTCTCAGTTGGTGTGAAACATGCAATGGTACCGAATTTGCAGTTCATACCCACATCTTTAGCGCTTCGAGCTTCGCTGCGCAATCGGCAGGCGCACGCGGAAAGTGCTCCCTTCTCCCGGCGTGCTCTCGACTTCGATTTTCCCGCGATGCATCTCCACCGTTTTCTTGACGATTGCCAGTCCCAATCCAGTGCCGCCTGTATCGGCTGTGCGCGCATTGTCCGCGCGGTAGAAATGCTCGAAGATGCGCGGTAGATCACTTTCGTTAATGCCAATCCCATTGTCGTTGACTTCCACAACAGCGCAGTCGCCTTGCCTCAAGGTACGCACCTTGACAGTGCCATTGATCGCCGTGTAATGCAGCGCATTCTCAACCAGATTCGTCAACGCGCGCTGCAACTCCACTTTGCTGGCAGGCACAGGCGGCAGATTTTGATCTAACTCCAACCCTAAGGTCATGTGCCGTTCTTCAGCGACAGACTGGAATTGTCGATGAATCTCGCCAATAACGTGGTTTAAATCGAGCGACTGGAAATTGAGTTCCGGCACAGTATCCAACTGCGATAGGGCGAGAATATCCTGAATGAGCTTTTCCAAGCGATCCGCTTGTGCCTTGATGTTGTCCAGCTTCCGTTTTCGCTGTTCAGGGTCAGTTGTCTTTTCGAGCAGATAAAGACTGGTGTTGATGATCGTAAGCGGCGTTTTGAGGTCGTGTGACAGGGTATTGAGAAACTCTTTGAACAGTTCGGTGCGCTCTCTGGCAATCGCCAGTTCAAGCCGATGGACTTCTGCCTGCTTGCGTTCCGTGATGTCGATGCCGATCCCGACCAGCCCAATCACCTGCCCATCGCTATCGCGCAGTGGGAGCTTACTGGTGAGCACAGAGATGTGGTTTCCTTTTTCATCTATAGCTATTTCTTCACGGTTAAAAAGAGCCTGACCTGATTGAATGACTGCCATATCATCCTGATAAAACTGGGCAGCTAAATCTGGTGGGTAAAAGTCTAAATCAGACTTACCAACCGCTTCATTGACCGACTCCAAGCCCAATAAGCGCCCATTTGCCGTATTTGTAACGACGAAGCGCGCCTGAGTATCCTTGTAGTAGATGTAATGCGGTAGATTGTCGATCAGCGTGCGCAGGAGATTGCGCTCCTTCGCGAGGGTTTCCTCCATGCGCTTGCGCTCAGTAATGTTGGTCATCGCACCGATCATACGGATGGGCTGCCCGGTCTGGTCATACAGGATGTGACCCCGATCAATGACAACCTCATAATCACCATCAAAGCGGCGCAATTTGTACTCATTCGACCAGAAAGAGCTTTGCCGTTGAAATGCATCCCTGATACTTTTCATAACGCGCGTTCGGTCATCAGGATGGAGACGTTCTTCCCACCACTTTGTGTCCTTGCCGATAGGCTCATTAGGCGAATAATGCATCTGATACGCTTCGTTATGGACGAAGGTGTTGGTGCGAATATCCCAATCGTAAATCGAGTCGCGTGTCGCCATCGCCACGTAGCGGTAGCGTTCCTCACTGGCGCGCAGCGCTTCTTCCATGCGCTTGCGTTCGGTGATGTCTTGCAGAATGCCTATCGAACCGATTACCATCCCTTGCTCATCCGTGATTTGCACAGAGGTATCGTTGATCCAGCGCTGTTCACCGGAGAGTGTACGAATCAGAAGATCACCATTCCAATCGCGGCTCTCGCCTGCGCGTACACGGCGCGTCACTTCCTCTACGGGTACGCCGGCATGGTCGCTAACCAAATAGATTTCTTGTATGATCGTTTCCCACAGGTCGGGCACAACTTCCTCTGCCGGATAACCTGTCATCCTGGTAATGCCTTCGCCCATGAATACGTAGCTGTTGCTGCGGTAGTCGCGGTAATAGGGAATTGCCCCTGCGGCGATAATCGCTTTTCGGTAGCGTTCCTCGCTCGTGCGCTGGGCTTCTTCGGCGCGCTGCCGTTCAAGGTTCTCCTGTTGCAGTCGTGCATTGAGCCGCTGTTGGGTTTTGTTAGCGTTCACTGAGGTGTGCAGCGCGCGCGAGAACATCGCCGCGCCGACCATCAAAATCACTGTGTTCGACGCTAGATTCAGTGTGCCAATCGTCAGAAAGCGCAGGATATACTCAGGGGGCACGTCGGTTAACGTTAAGCGTGTTCCCAGCAGCGCCATCAACAGCAGCAGTGTCCACAGTCCGGCTTGGGGTCTGATGAACAGGGTTGCGACAAGAATCGGGAACATCAACACCAGCGGAGTCGGCGTATCTGCCCCTATAGAACTCGCTGGCAGCGGTCCAAAGGTAAGCCCCATCACAGACCAGAACACAATAAGCCATGTGCCATAGACCGTTCCACGCCGATTCAACCACCACGTAAAGACCCACACAGGAAACGTGACCATGAGGACAACGGCGCTGCGATCATTGGTGATCGTCAACACAAACCACAACAGTACACTAATTAACCCCGTCAGCGTGATTACAACGGCGAATCCTTGATTGAGCACGAGGCGCACAGGGTCAACGGCGTGAACATAGGTGAGCCACTGCCATGCGCGGCGGAGAGTCACGATTGCCGAGTTATTTATGTTACGACCCCCTATTGCCCAATGTTCGCTAGAGGGGTAATCGGTAGTCTCCATACGGGTCCTTCTCAGAGACGGTAATTCACAGAACCTGATGATTGCCTTTAAAGCGGCATGAAAGGGTTTGACACCGAACTCCTGTTCGTGGTGTTTGGTAGCCTTTACTGCGTAACGTCAATAAAAACTCAACCTCAGCTATGAGCCGCACATGATAGACTCACATTTTATGCTCAGCAGATTAAATCATACGATTCATTACAGCATACCGCAGTTTTAGACTCTCAAACTATAAGGAAAGCTATGTCAGAGTGCGAATTGACGTTGCAAAACAAAAATTAGGGAGATATTAGGAAGTTGAAAAGGCGATCCCCAATCGCTCCAACGTCTTTATCGACTTTTGCTTACGCGAAGATCACCGTTTTATTGCCGTATACCAGAATTTGATGCTGCAAGTGATAGCGAATCGCACGGGACAGCGCCAGCTTTTCGACATCTTTACCTTTGCGAATCAAGTCTTCGACAGAATCTTTGTGGTTGATGCGAATCACTTCCTGTTCGATGATTGGTCCTGCGTCGAGTTCGCTGGTGACGTAGTGGCTGGTCGCGCCGATCAGCTTAACGCCGCGATTGTAGGCTTTGTGATAAGGTTGTCCGCCGGGGAACGCTGGCAAAAATGAGTGATGGATATTGATAATGCGGTTAGGGAACTGCGAAACAAAATTCTCTGAAAGCACCTGCATATAGCGTGCCAGCACAATAAAATCAATTTCCTGTTCGCGCAGTACGGCAATCTGTTTCTGTTCCTGCTTCAGCTTGTTCTCTTTATTGATGGCAAAGACACGGTAATTGACGCCGAATTTGTGCGCGATTTCGCCTAAATCGGGATGATTGCTGATAAGCATCGGCACGTCCACACGCCATTCGCCTGCTTGCACGCGCGATAAAATATCGTACAAGCAGTGTGATTCTTTGGTGACGAAGATCGCCATGCGTGGCGCGGTGTCCGAGAAGTGGATTTCACAGTGCATCGCAAACGCCTCACCGACTTGCCCGGTGAACGCTGCGAGAATCTCACTACGCTCGATGGCAAAACCTTGCAAATCCCATTCGACGCGCATGAAAAACACATTCTGCTGGGCATCGACGTGCTGGTCGAGGTGTAAGATGTTGCCGTTGTTGCGGAAGATAAAATCGGTGACGGCGGCGGCTAACCCTCTGCGATCAGGGCAGGAGATCAGCAGCACAGCCGAGGGCGAGGCAGGAACGACATTTAGAGTCATGATGATAGCCTATAGATGAGCTTGGCGATGAAAACGGGCAAATGATACCTGATTTTGCAGGCTGTGATTATGCTAAAATATGAGCATTTGCTACTGAGCGCAAGACAAAAGCCGTGAGACTTGCAAAACGCCTGTTGGATATCACCATTTCACTGATTGCGCTGCTGGTGTTTGCGCCGCTTCTGCTGCTTATTGCGCTGCTCGTTCGCTTGCAGATGGGTGCGCCTGTGTTGTTCCGACAAACGCGCCCCGGCTTGGGCGGCAAACCCTTTAAGATGTTCAAGTTCCGCACGATGCGTGACGCCTACGATGCGCAAGGAAATCTCTTGCCCGACGCCGAACGCATCACATCGTTAGGGCAGTTCTTGCGACGCACCAGCCTCGATGAACTGCCAGAGTTCATCAACGTCCTCAAAGGCGAAATGAGTCTCGTGGGACCGCGCCCGCTGTTGATGCAGTATCTTGAGCGCTACACCCCCGAACAAGCGCGCCGCCATGAAGTCGAGCCAGGCATCACAGGCTGGGCACAGATCAACGGGCGCAACGCGATCTCCTGGGAACAGCGCTTCACACTCGACGTATGGTACGTTGATCACTGGAGCTTCTGGCTGGACATCAAAATCCTTGCCCTCTCGCTGCTCAAAGTCCTCAAGCGCGAAGGTATCAGCGCCGATGGACATGCCACCATGCCTGAATTCACCGGGCGCAATTCTTCATAATTTTTTCAGTATTAGTTTAGCATAAATACGTGAGATTCCCGTTATTATAAATTAATGTAACGCAACGTTCACACGTTTGCAACGGTATTATCTTTTACATCATCAGTAACCAGTCATACCCACATATGAGCAATCTCGACTGTGGCGAGTAAGTGAAAGGACGAGGCAGCTTCCACTGCCAACCCAATGAGCGCTGATATTTTAGTGGTAGATGACCAGTATGAAGTCACGACACTCGTAGCGCAAATCCTACGTCACGAAGGCTACATGGTGCGTACCGCCAGTTCCGGCAGAGAAGCGCTGGAGATGATTTTTCAGCGTGCGCCGAAGCTGCTGATCCTCGACATCATGATGCCCGACATGGACGGCTGGACATTGTGCCGCCGCCTGCGTGACGAATACAAATACCAGAATTTACCGATCCTCTTCCTCTCCGCCTTAAGCAAAACCGATCACATCGTCAAAGGGCTGAACGTCGGCGCGGACGATTACATCTCCAAGCCCTTTGAAGCCAAAGAACTCATCGCCCGCGTGCGCGCTCAACTCCGACGTGTGCGTGCCGATAACCTTGGTCACGGCACAGTGCTGCGCATGGGCGATCTCATCCTCGACGGCAAAGCCTACGAACTGCGCACGTCGAGTACCACCGCGCGCCTGACAGCCACCGAATACCGCCTCGTGCGCTACATGGCAGACCGCCCAAATCAAGTGATCACTTACGGCGATCTCTTGCAAGCTGTGTGGTCATATCCGCCAGACAGCGGCGACCCTGATTTAGTACGTACCCACATGCGCAATGTCCGCGCCAAGATCGAAGGCGACCCCGAAGCCAGGCGCTACCTGCAAACGGTACACGGCGTCGGTTACATGTTTAAGACTCCCGGCAGTGAAGCCGTCCGACCCATGAAACGCTAATCGCATACGACCTCCATAACTTGACGTTGTGGGTAGTTCATGGGCTGCCCGCAATGTGCTTTTATCCTCCCCTAAAAACAACTCCATCTCCGAAATACGAATACTACGTTTTGTTTTCCCGTTGCACACCATGTTGTGATGAGCCATTTTTGAGACGAAAGTATTGTCTGAGAAATGGTGGCTATGATAGCCGAAACGCACCGCCAGCCTCTGCTCCCTCTACACTCGACAATATGTTGTTGAGCTTATCCCCAGGGCGATTGCATCAAAATCACAGCTTGGATCAAGGAAGGTCAGAAACGTCATTGTAGGGGGCGAACCTGTGTGTTCGCCCGCTGCTCAGCCCTGTACGCTTGTCCCGACAAATATGTTGTGAACCCTTGTAATCTTCAAATTAAATTTGATGCGATTGCCCTGAGCTTATCCGCTAATACGTTGCCATTCCTCGCTCGATTGGGTATTGTCGTCTGCTCATAGCTCAACACAAATCGAGAGAGTTTATGGAACAGTCAACACGGGTTGCCATCATTGGGACAAGCCATCGTTCGTTTGCTTTTTATGGTCGGCTGTTACAGCAGCTTCCAAACGTGGAGCTTGTCGCCGTTTGGGGACGCAGCAATGACTCGGCGCGCCGCGTCGGTGAAGGGTTGGGCGTGCCCTGGTATACCGATCTCGAACGCCTGAAGCGTGAAACTTCACCACAAATCGGCGTTGTATCGGTGGCGTATCACGCGAACGGCGAAGCTGGTCTCATGGCGGTAGAAAACGGATTACATGTATTGCTGGAAACCCCAATTGCCCACAAATTGAGCGAAGCAGACGCCATTATTGCCGCCGCCCGTGAACGCAACGTGAAGATCGAAATTGCTGAGCAGTTTCACCGCCGCCCGCTGGAACAAATCAAACTCGCGCTCCTCGCGTCGGGCTTATTCGGGCGCGTGCATACCTCGTTCAACGACTTTGCGGGACATGGTTATCACGGCATCAGCGTCATGCGCAGCTACTTAGGCTTCGCCGCCAAGCCTGTGCGCGTGATGGGCACGGTGCGCGACTATCCACTCGGCGCATACTTTTCACGCTTAGCCGTCAATTATGAGCCGCGCAATGAAACGCAGGAGCATGGCATTGTCGAATTTGAAGACGGCAGAGTAGGTATTTTTCACTGGACAAGCGTCGGCTATGACTCCCCCATCCGTTGGTGGCGCAGCAGCCGCTTCCTTGCGGAAAAGGGCATGGGCATCACCGTTGGCGTTGGACTGGAAGTACAGGAACGGCTCGCGCTGCTTGCGCCCGGCAGTGAAGCGCCTCGCTTTATCACGCTGGAACGACGTTTTGAGCGTGTTGACGGCGGCGCGTTAGAAGCGATGATCGCTCACACGGGTGATCCTGAGCAGCCCATGATACGTTGGGTGAACCCGTTTTTGTTACCCGACCAGCGCACGCCGCAGTGGCACGACGACGAAATCGGCGTAGCGGGCTGTATCATGAGCCTCGTGAACGCCGTGCGCCACAACACTGAGCCGACCTATGGGGCGCTGCAAGGGCGTTTGGATCAGGAACTTACCATCGCCCTTCGTCAATCGTCGGCACAAGGACAGCCCGTCACCCTGCCACTCGACCCAACCCAGCAATTCCTGTAAATGGGAGTCTACAGTTATCAGTTCACAGTTTTCAGTCAAATGCGAAGTGCATCTGATGGATGTAAAGCATTCTTTTTCAGAATAACCTCAATTCGGGATAAGGATTTGAGTTCGCATTTTATAAGAGGTCATTTGAAAAGTCTTGGGAAGAAAGCTAG
>CALMZT010000654.1 GCA_937870805.1 uncultured Chloroflexota bacterium | reverse complement strand
ATCAATTAGACTGCGAACAATGGGCTTAAGCCCATTGTTGAGGTAAATCATTCGTGTTCGTTTTGATTTGTCCATTAGAATCGAAATCTTACATTTTCCATTAAAGTGTCAATCGAAACTCAAATGCGTCCATTTTTGTGCTACCCTTACTTAAGGGCAAGCTACTCCAAATGCTTCTAACTGAAAACTGATGACTGAGAATTAGCATTGCCGCAGCAGCAGCAAAATCAGCCTCAACACTTGCTGCAATCGTTTCTCTCATTGCAGCAGCAACAAAACAGAGTACATATTCAACAATGAATTTCACGCTTGACGAACTCATTTCCGTTTGCATCTCACATCAGGTTGTCGACGGTGAGGTACTAGCCCAGGGCATCAACACGCCGCTGGTCATGGCAGGGCTGATACTGGCGCAGTGTACGCACGCCCCGAACGTGCGCTTCGCCTCCGCCATCGGTCAGGGCTTGTGCGAGGAATGGGCACCCTTAGGCGTCGGGCGCATTGAGGACTTGTGGCTCGGCAAGGCACTGTTGAACGTAGGCTTTGCCGTCGCCTCCGCCGATATGCTCCCCAAATTCCACCTCAAGGAGTTCTTCCGCCCGGCACAGGTCGATGCTTGCGGCAACTTCAACAACGTCGCCTTCGGCAAGGACTACCAGCGTCCCCGTATGCGTCTCCCCGGCACAGGCGGCATCCCCGATGTGACCGTCAACCACGAGCACATCTACCTTTACGTGCCGCGTCATTCGCGTGTGACCTTTGTCGAAACAGTGGATTTCGTGAGTGGTTTGGGGCACTCATCGCAGCGCAAACGTGGCTGTGGACCGCACTATCTGGTGAGCGACCTAGGACAGTTCGATTGGCACAATGGACGAATGCGCCTCATCAGCTATCACCCCGGTGTGACCGTCGAACAAATTCAAAAGAAGACAAGCTTTGAGCTAACAATTGCGCTAGATGTGCATGAGACGCCACCACCAACCCATGAGGAAATCCGCCTGCTGCGCGAGGAAATTGACCCTTTAGGCGTGCGTAAGCTGGAGATGTTGGGCGGCAGTGCCCGTAAGGACTTGCTCCGTGCGATCTTGCGTCAGGAGGCGGCGCTGGACTGAACGTTTTGTTTCGCTTTCAGATGCTCAGCATAACCCTCGATTGCCGCTATTTGACCGACGGTGGGACGGATAAATGGACGCACCGCACGGATTTTCGACCACGCCTGATCTGGCGTTAGCCCTGTGCTAACGAGGTAGGACGCCGCGATTGTCGGTGCGCGTCCTACGCCTGCCGCACAGTGGATGTACACTTTTCCCTCGCCGTCGATCTCTTGACGGATGAAATCGACAGCCGTTTGCAGTTGCTCAAAGGTAGGCGGTGTGTTGTCGATGATCTTCAGATGCAAATAGCGTGACGGTACAATACCAACCGTCGCGTCGTCATATTCGATACGCAGGTTGATGACCGCCGTGATGCCGCGATTGACGAGAATGGGCCAACCCTTTTTGCGATGCTGTCCCGATACGTGGAGATTAGGCGTGATACGGCTGTAACGCTGGAACGGTGCTCCCATAAAAAAGCGCGCCACCAGCTCGGTGAGCGCCAGCATCGAGAGATAAGGACCTTGCTTGATGATCGAAAGCCCCAAGCTCTGAAGCTGTGCCAGCAAGTCGACAATCGGCGACCTGCGCTCTATGTGCTTGGGTGGCGGATTGGCGGCTGTGCTATCAGGAGCAGTATTGCTCGGATTGTTCGGACTCTTCGGATCGTTTAACTTGTTCATGTGGCAGTTGGTCTCGGTACAACGACACTCACAGCTTGCGGGACAATTCGGGCGGTGATCGACTTCTCCTCAATAGCTTCACCATCAATCGAAATGCTCTGTGGGGGATGGGCTTCGACGCTTGCCTCACGACATTGCCAATGTTGAACCTGAGGCAGGTTCGTCGCTTCGCCTTGCGCCATCATCGTCGCCGTCATAGAAATTAAAGAGCCTAGATCGACGCTGTTAAAGACAACCACATCCAATAGACCATCGCTGACGTCTATTTTTTGGGAGAGTTGCAACCCCCCAATGGCGACATTGCCCGAATTGGCAATCATACAGCTTACCCCTTCGACATCCATCTGTTCGCCATCTAAGGTGATTTTGTATGTAGAGGGCGTCAGATTACGCATTTCATTGATCGCAGAGAAGGCATAAGCTAACATGCCGAAGCGATTTTTGACCTCTTGATCGGCGTTTTTCGTCATGTCGGCTTCAAAACCAATGCCAATACGTAGAATGAACTTATGTTCGCCAGTATCACCGATGTCAATTTTGCGAATATCGTGATTACCGCTGACGAGTAAGCCAATAGCAGCATTCAAATCGGTAGCGATGCCTAGCTCAGAAGCCATCACATTCGCCGTTCCACCGGGGAAAATCGCCAGTGGCACATTGCTGCCAAGCAGTCCATACGCTACTTCCATCACTGTGCCATCACCGCCATGAGCAGCAACAACATCATAACCTTTCGCAACAGCTTCTTTCGCTAGCCGCTGTGCATCGCCCGCTTGATGCGTGACCTCTATATCCCATTTCATCCCTGTGTCTTTGAGCACCGTGTTGAGGTTGCCTAGAATCGGACGATCTACGCCCGCCGCAGGATTGATAATCACGCACAGCTTTTTAAAGGGTACTGAATTGGGAGTATTTTGTTCTGTCATGTTTGCCTCTATTAGATTCTGGATGCACGGCTATCCACTGAGCGTCCAATCGCGGATAGTCCTGAAACGATCCGAAGGTGAGGCGATAAAGCCTAACTGCACACCTTCGACGCGAGTCGATACAGCATAAGTGTATAAAGGATAGTATAACGGAATTGCAATAGCGTTGTGAACAAACTCACGTTGGAACTGTGTATAAAGTTCAATCCGATTGACGCCGTTATACGTCTGACGGGCACGCTCTAGCAGTTCGCTGATCTGTCGATCATTGACGTTGCCATAGTTGCGCCCATCGGGATACTGTCCCTGATGCCAGAAGGCGTACACATCGGGGTCAGCGCTGTAACCCATCGGTAGTTCTGCCAGCACGGCATCAAAATCGCCTGCCTCCAGCCGTGTTTGATAGGTCGTGCTGTCCACCGCATCAACGCCCACCGTGATATTGTACTGCGACCACTGAGTAGCGATTTCCTGTGCGACCAACGCTAGCTCAACAGGTGTCAGGATATTGAAGCTGAGCAGCAGTGTTGAAGGTTCGGCTGTCGGTTGGGGTGTGAAGTTCGGATCAATCGTAGCGGCAGGGTCGGCTGTTGGTTCAGGCACAGCCGTCGCGCTGGGGATGCGTGCCTGAGCGAGTTGATTGCGCGCCGCTTCAGGATTATACGGTTGCCAGGGTAAATTCGTGGCATATGCCCATGAACCGAGGAGCAATGGACTATCGGCGATAACGGCGATATTTGCAAATTGGCGCTCGATAATGGACTGGCGGTTGAGTCCCAGTTGCAGTGCTTGTCGCACCCGTTCGACACGGAAATAAGGTCTATCCCAATTGAACAGCAGCGCGCCCAGTGTTGGCTCAATCGTCGTGAAGGGCGTCGCATTCATCATCGTAAGCAGCGGTAAACGTTCGCTGCGGTTGCGTGCCGCTAGCCCTAACACAGCGCCATCCTGCAACGCTTGCTGAGC
Source organism: uncultured Chloroflexota bacterium (assembly GCA_937870805.1). Classification (GTDB taxonomy): domain Bacteria; phylum Chloroflexota; class Anaerolineae; order Aggregatilineales; family Phototrophicaceae; genus JACAER01. The sequence goes on along the minus strand of CALMZT010000654.1, from coordinate 1,035 downwards.
CGCTTCAAAGCTGTTGTACAGGCGGAACGTGACTCGTTCCAGCGCATAGCCGCTTTGTCCTTCAGGACGCTGACGGTACACAGGCGCAACACGCAAATCTACCTGCTGTATCGTCGTGCCATCTGCCGAGCGCAGCGTTTCCAATTGATAAGGACCTGTGCCGATAGGCGACAGGTTAAAGGGATGGGTTGCCAACTGCGCCGCGCCTGTACCACGCAGCACATGTTCCGGCAGGATGCCAATGCTCAAGGCATCAAGGAAGCTACCTAACGGCTGTGTCAGGCGAAAGCGCACGAGATCGCTGCCAAGCTGTTCTGTTTCCACCGTGCTCCAGAACTCACCCAACGCTGGTAACCCCGGAAAATCGGGTGAGCGCAGGATAGACATGGTATACACCACATCAGCCGCCGTAAACGGCACGCCGTCCTGCCACAGCACATCCTGCCGCAGCCGCACAACATACTCCAGTTCATCAGACGACACCACCCAACTGGCAGCAAGGTTCGGCACAGGTTCGCCATATTCGTCGATGCGCGTCAAACCTTCAAAAATCAGTGATGTGATGTCCCGATCTACCGGATTAAGCGACGCGAACAACGGATTGAGCCGCTGGACACTGCCGATCAGGGCTTCGCTGTAAGTGATAATATCATCGCCATCCGTTGTTAAAGGTGCAGGAGTGCTGGCGGGATCACTGGTGATAATGACTTCGGTTAGCGGCGTGACAGTTGCTGTGACCTCCGCGTTAGGAGTCTGCTCAGTTGCGGCTAAAGTGGGTTCGCCACCAGGGGTTTCACCGCTTGAACGTGATAACAGGCTGATGATGAACAGGATGATTGCGACTACCAGGGCGATGAACTGCCAGCGGAATCCTCGCAGCATAACATGACCTCAAAACGTAAAAAGGTGCTTTGCGCCGCAAAACACCTCTTCAAATGCAAAATAGAGCTTAGTAGAACGAAATGCCAAGTTTAGACGCCAGCGGCTACCGAGAAGATCGACAGCGCCAGAAAGGCAATGCACAAGCCAATGGTC
>CALMZT010000653.1 GCA_937870805.1 uncultured Chloroflexota bacterium | reverse complement strand
AAGCGCTTCAACACGTCTTCTGATTTGCCGCTGAGCACGTCCATCAATTCGCTAATCATCGCGCGGTACTGTTCCTGATTCACTGCCCCGATGCAGGGCGCGTTGCAGAGTTTGATGTCGTAGAACAGGCAGGCGCGCTCATCATTGCCTGTGATGACACGATCACACGTCAAATAAGGGAAGGCTTTGCGCAGCACACGCAGCGTATTTTGTACCGCCCACATCGCTGCATAGGGTCCAAAGTAGCGACTGCCATCCTGTACGACGCGGCGCGTGGTTTCGACCTTCGGAAAGGGCATATGCCACGAGACACAGATGTAGGGATAGCGCTTGTCATCTTTGAGGCTGATGTTGTAGCGCGGCTTGTGGCGCTTGATGAGCGTTTCTTCGACGATGAGCGCTTTGACTTCGTTTTCGGCGACGATGAACTCGATGTTGGCGACCTGCTCACGCATCATCAGCGTTTTCGGCTGGTGATCGGCGTTTTGCGTGAAGTAACTGCGCACACGATCACGCAGGCGCTTGGCTTTGCCGACGTAAATAATTTTACCATCAGCGTCTTTCATCAGGTAGACGCCGGGCTTCATCGGCAGGTTCTTCAAAATCGTGCGAATATTTTCCGGTGGTTGGAATGCCATAAGTGTTTAGTCAGAAAATGGATGATTTGTTCTACATTTTATCGCAGAAGCACCTACTAAACGATAGCCAATTGAAATTAGAAACCGCGAATTTAGTTGCAACGCAAACCCCTCGTATCACGTACAATATTATATAAATCAAATCTGATGCAGCGTTCGCCTTGAAGGAGATAACCAACGATGTCTGATCAGGAACTTTACGAAATCGCACGCCAGCACATTGACCGCCGCAATCGCAACTTGACCTTCTTAATTGGTCATGGCGTACTCTTGACCGCCTACGTGGGCTTGTTTATTTTGCTAACACAAACGGCGCTTGCCTCACTTGGTGTTGCCATTTTGGTCGCGTGGGGTGGTGTGTTCATATTGCACTGTGTCTTGTTTGGGATGGCACAATCGCGTGAGGGGGATATTGAAGGTCAGGTCGCTAAACTACGCAAGGCTGCCAACAAATACGAAAAGCCAAAACGTCTAGAACTCACGGATGATGGCGAGATCGTCGAATTAGAAAAAGATGAACAATTTGCCCGGAAAAATTGAGGCGTATAAACGCTAGTTGCGACTTTCCAGTCTAATGAATTGGACTTTGCACTCTGGTAGCCAATCGGCTTCAGCCATTGGCACTTTCAGCGTCTGAAAATTAGATCGGGTGTAATCTCATCTACCGAATTGCACCCGCACAACGCCATCGCAAGGTCAAACTCTGTCAGCAGCAAATCCAATACCTGCCCGACGCCTGCTTCGCCGCCGACAGCCAAGCCCCACAAGAGGGGACGCCCCAACAGCACGCCCTTTGCCCCCAATGCCAGCGCTTTCAAAATATCTGTGCCGCGCCGTATGCCGCCATCAACCAGCACGTCTACCGCGCCGTTGACCGCCTCGACCACTTCAGGCAGCGCGTCAATACTGGCGACGGCGGTATCCAACTGGCGTCCACCATGATTGGAAACGATGATGCCTGCCGCACCGTGATCGACTGCGCGTTGGCCGTCGTCGTCGCGCAGAATACCTTTGAGCAATATGGGGAGTTTGGTGATCGAGCGCAGCCATTCAATGTCTTCCCACTTGAGGTTATAACGCTGCGCTGCCGCGTAAGCTGCCAAGCCGGAGCCATCGTGCGTGGGTCGAATGTGTTCGATCTGGACTTTGGCGAGATTTTTGGCGACTAAGCCGTTCGGTAGATGAAAACGATTGCGAACATCGCCTTCTCTGCGCCCGATCAGCGGCGTATCAACCGTCAGCACCAGTGCTTGATAGCCTGCTGCTTCGGCGCTGGCGACGATCTGGCTTGTCGCATCGCGGTTCTGATAAACGTAGAGTTGAAACCACTTGGGTGTGTCACTGGCAGCCGCCACATCTTCTAACGTGTAGTTACCCATCGTGCTAACGACCATGCGTATGCCGCGCTTTGCCGCAGAACGCGCAACAGCAAGCTCACCATCTGAATGCGCCATCGCCATGAACGCCATCGGCGCGATGAGCAGCGGCGTTGGCATCGCGTCACCCAGAATCGTCGTGTTCATCTGGCGCGCGTCTGTGCCGTAATCGGAGACGATCAAATGCGGCGCGATTGTCGTGAAGTGTGATTTGATCGTTTGCGCCGCCCGCATAATAATCGAAGACCATTTGACTGAGGCATTCGCGCGCGAGGGTTTCAAATTCAAGCAGGTTGACGGGTTGTTTCATGTTCATTCTGGCTCGAACTAAGTGCAGGCATTTTAGCGCATCCTGAGCATGGGGCAAATGTTGGGAACGTTATGTCACAAATTGCTGTCTATAAGCATCAGTGTGCGATTAATTTCGGACTTTCGCTTCACAACAAGTATTTATGCTTGAACAATGGG
>CALMZT010000652.1 GCA_937870805.1 uncultured Chloroflexota bacterium | reverse complement strand
CTTGATGCCTGAGAACCTGTGTGTTCGCCTGATGCTCAGCCAGGTACGCTTATCCCTACAAATATGTTGTGAACCCTTGTAACCTTCAAACTAAATTTGATGCGATTGCCCTGTGGTATGGAGTGGTTCGCGCTGAAAAAGGAATATAGCGTAATATATGAAGGCGTGCGGTGATGTTTTTGACAGCGTATCCCATATTGATATAATCAATTATCAATTGATTGAATGAATTCCAAGAAGGCTTACTATGAAAATCACACAGATTGAACTGTTTAAAGTGCCGCCGCGCTGGCTGTTCGTTAAAATCTCGACGGATGAAGGTATCGTCGGTTGGGGAGAGCCGATTGTCGAGGGACATGCCGACAGCGTGCGCGCCGCCGTGTGTGAGATGGAAGACTTTTTGATCGGGCGTGACCCGGAGATGATTGAGGACATCTGGCAGGTGTTGTATCGCACACGCTTTTATCGCGGCGGTCCCGTGATGATGAGCGCGATTGCAGGAATCGATCAGGCGTTGTGGGACATCAAAGGCAAGCGCTACGGTGTCCCCGTGTACACTTTGCTGGGCGGACCTGTGCGGCAGCGAATGCGCGTCTATGCGTGGATCGGCGGAGATCGTCCCGCCGATGTTGCCAGCGCTGCACAGGAAAGGCAGGCGCAGGGTTTCACCGCCATCAAAATGAATGCCACGGAGGAAATGCACTATATCGAGTCGTTCGCTAAGGTTGAGGCAGTAGTAGCGCGTGTGGCGGCGGTACGCGAGGCAGCAGGTACAGCGTTTGGGATTGCGGTGGATTTTCATGGGCGCTTGCATAAGCCGATGGCAAAGGTGCTGGCGCGCGAGTTAGACCCCTATCACTTGATGTTTATCGAAGAACCTGTGCTGCCGGAAAATAACGAGGCGCTGCGCGAAATCGCCGCGCATACATCGACGCCGATTGCCACAGGGGAGCGCATGTTTTCGCGCTGGGATTTTAAGCCGCTGCTGCACGACGGCTACGTGGACATCATTCAGCCGGATGTGTCGCACGCGGGCGGGATTTCCGAAACGCTGAGGATTGCGACGATGGCAGAGGCGTATGATGTAGCGGTGGCGCTGCACTGCCCATTAGGTCCGATTGCGCTGGCGGCGTGTTTACAGGTGGATGCGGTGGCGCGCAATGCGTTTATTCAGGAGCAAAGTTTAGGGATTCATTATAATCGCGGCAATGACCTATTGGACTATTTGTCTGATTCGGGCGTATTCGCGTATGATGATGGATATGTTAGTCTGCCAACTGCGCCGGGATTAGGCATCAGCATCAACGAAGACGCTGTGCGCGAAGCCGCGAGAATCGGTCATCAGTGGCGCAATCCGCTGTGGCGTCTGGATGATGGCGCAGTGGCGGAGTGGTAGACACATCAAATTTTGGATATGTAGGGGCGAACCTGCGTGTTCTCAAGCATCAAAATAAGGCTTAATGGATTGATTTGTGCCTGGAATGCATTCATGAACCGCTGCAATGCCTTCTCTTTTCTGTCCACTTGAGTGGACGTGGCACTGTGGCAGTCGGAGACTTCAGTCTCTGGCGACGCCAACCGAACCCATAAGCTTATCTTGATGCCTGAACACTAGCGTCTTCCCCCGAATTGATGAGTGATTGAGCGACGATATGGTGGATAGCAAGCGATCTTTAATTTACGAGAGTGTACTCAATTACCTGAAGACTGAACTGGCGCGAGGCAGCCTCAAGCCGGGAGATCGTTTGCCAACGGTGGTGGCGCTGGCGCACCAGTTGGGGGTCAATCCGGCATCAGTGCGCGAAGCGTATCGTGTACTGGAAACGTTGGGTGTGCTGAGTGTGACGCAGGGACGAGGCACGTTTGTTTCGTCGCAGGTACAGCCGTCGGATGGCTTGCTGGCGGATTTGCAATTCGCGGAGCAGCAGTCAATCACGCATTTGCTGGAGACACGCAAGTTTTTAGAACCTACCGTCGCGGCGCTGGCGGCACAACGGGCAACAGCGGCAGAGGCAGAAGCCATTGTCGCGGCAGCCGATGAAATGGAACAGCTTGCCCTGTCGGGACAGGACTTCATCGAGCCGGACGTGCGCTTTCACGAACTCATCTTCCTTGCGGCGCATAATCCGGTGCTTGCCAAAATCCTTTCCTCGCTGAGTGATTTGCTGCTGGACAGCCGCCGCCTCACGAGCCGCATTCCCGGCGCGACGGACAAGGCAATTCATTTTCACAAGCTGATCGCTATCGCCATCAAAGAGCGCAACGCCGAAGCCGCGCGCGCCCTGATGTTCCAGCATGTGAGCGATGTGGAACGCAGCGTCTTGGGGGATGTGTCGCCCGAATGGCGCTAGCGCCAGCTATCAGTTTTCAGTAAAAGCAGGGTAGCTGTAGGGGCGCACCTACGTGTGCGCCCGATTGCGGGCTAAGGCTTCATGGTTGCTTAAAGCACATCCCTGAAAACCGTTAAGATGCGCTCACTTTTTTTGTCCACTTCAGTGGACGTGGTACTTCGGCAGCCGGAAACTTTAGTTTCTGGCACTGAAAAAACTTATCTTGATACTTGAACACACATTAGTCTGCCCCTACGGATACAGCTGTCTGAAATCACAGCATTTAGCTCAAATTCAAGTTAGAATGAACGGACATTTTTTACAATACACTGGTTGAAGATCATGAATACCATTATCGAACAGATCAATCGTTACGTTGTGCCACAGGGTTCGCTGGCAATATGGGCGCTCGGTCAGTCAGGCTTTGTGCTCAAAGGTGGCGATGTGGTTGTCTACATCGACCCCTACCTGACTGATCGTATCGAACAAGGGGATTTTGGACCGCCGGGCTTGTTTGCGCGCGCTTTCCCGCCGCCTGTGCTGCCGGAAGAAATCAGCAACGCGCAGCTTGTCTTTCTCACGCACGATCACGGCGATCACACCGACCCGGAAACGGTTGCGGGCATTGCGCAGGCATCACCGCAAGCGCTGTTCATTGGCACGCCGTACAGCCGCGATATGCTGCTCGACGCAGACGTTGCCGCCGAGCGTTTCGTTGTGCCAGCCGCCGAAAAACCGCATACCATCGGCGGGCTGACGTTTCCCCCTATTCCTTCAGCGCATTACGACCTGGACTATGATACCGAGAAGGGCTATCGCTGGCTCGGCTTCATCATCGAACTGAACGGCGTCACTTTCTATCACGCAGGTGATACCCTGATCTACGATGGCTACGTGGACAAGCTCAAGCACTATCAGATTGACATAGCGTGCCTGCC
>CALMZT010000651.1 GCA_937870805.1 uncultured Chloroflexota bacterium | reverse complement strand
GGAGAAATCAATTAGACTGCGAACAATGGGCTTAAGCCCATTGTTGAGGTAAATCATTCGTGTTCGTTTTGATTTTTACATTATAACCAGGAGCCAAATTTAATGTAGCAACTAGCGCTGCAATCAAACTCGGCGTCTTCATGGCAAAATGATGTGTTTGGCAGGCAAATTTTAGCGAAAAGTGTCAACTGTTTAACTTGTACAAACAAATTCCTTTCATCATTGTTCATTATGTTTCATTTCTTGTTCGTTCAGCGTAATTCCTTGTCATGCGGCAAAAAGAGCGTTAACATCCAATACTTGTGTGGTTAGCACAACACACCCACCCACGTCAGCTAACCTCAGACCTATACATCGCTTTAGGCATCAACCGCAGCCGATCACGGCTTTTGTTGGTCTTATCAACCTGTCAACGCCTATTTTATATGGAGAACACCTTATGACTCTCTCTGCCAAAGAAAAGACCATGAATGTTGCCTTTTACGGTCACGTTCGCCAGTACCACAATCTGAAAGCGGAACTGGATGCCGCGATTCTTGAGGTGCTGGAAAGCGGCGTGTACGTACAGGGTCCCACGCTGAAAAGATTTGAGGAAGAACTCGCGGCGGCGATGGGCGCGAAGTACGCCGTCGGTGTCGCCAACGGCACGGATGCGCTGTGGCTAACGTTCATGGCGCTGGGTATAGGTCCCGGCGATGAAGTGATTACCAACGCCAACACCTTCTTTGCCACGGCTGAAGCGATCTGGATTGCGGGCGCAACCGCCGTGCTGGTGGACTGCGACCCGTTGACCAGGAACATTGACCCCGAAGCCGTCAGAAAAGCCATCACGCCGCGCACAAAGGCAATTGCCCCCGTTCACCTCTACGGTCAATGCGCGCCGATGCGTGACCTGCGCAAGATTGCCGACGAGCATAATCTGTTCGTAGTCGAAGATAACGCGCAGGCGATTGACGCGCACGGCGATGACTTCAAGATTGGTGAACTGTCGGACGTGGTTTGCACCAGCTTCATCATCCAGAAAAATCTCGGCACTTACGGCGACGGCGGCGCACTATGGACGAACCGTCAGGACGTGAACGACAAGGTTCGCAAGCTGCGCAATCACGGCTCGACCAAGCGCGACGTTCACAGCTTCGGTTTCAACAGCCGCCTTGATGATTTGCACGCGGGCGTTCTCAGCGTCAAGCTGAAGCACATCGCGGAGTGGAGTGACCGCCGCATCGAAATCGCCAATCAGTACACCGCAGGATTGAAAGACCTCAAGACGATTGATCTGCCCTATGCGCGTCCGGGTTATCGCCACGTCTTCCACCTGTACGTCATCGAAACGAAGAATGCCGATGATCGCAGCAAGATGCTGGACTTTCTGGTGAAAAACGGCGTCGATGCCAAGACTCACTACTCCATCCCGATTCACAAGCAGGAAGGCTATCCCTGGGGTAAAGAGTCGCGTGAAGTCGGTTCGCTGGCGAATGCCGAAAAGAACGCGGCGTCGTGCATTTCGCTGCCCATGTTCCCTGAATTGACGGACGAAGAAGTGAACTACGTCATTGACGCGGTGCGTGCGTGGGAGGATCAATGACCTATACTGTCGCCATCGCAGGGCTAGGCAAGCGCGGGATGCACCACGCGGAAGCGTTTGCCGCCAATCCAAGTTTCCGCATCGTCGGGCTGTGCGATATTGACGAAGCGCGGGCGCAAGCCGCCAAAGAAAAATACACTGATGCCTACGCTACGACTGATTCCGTCGATATGCTGACGAAGACCAAGCCTGACGTCTTTTGCTTCTGTACGCTGCCAACTCTGCGTCTGCCGTTGATTCAGGCGGGCGTGGACGCGGGCGTGCAGATGATCGCCTACGAAAAGCCTGTTGCCACGTCGATGAATGAAGCGCTGGAGATGTATAAGCTGATGCGCGGCGCGGGCATTAAATCGGTGGTCAGCCATCAGCACCGCTACGGCGAACACTACCAGAAGGTGAAAGAGATCATCGCCAGCGGCGCGATTGGGCGTGTGCATACGGTTTACGGACATGCGACGGGCTGGATGCTGCACATGATGACGCACATGATCGACTACGCCAGTTGGTACAACGACTACGCGGAAGCCGAATGGGTCGTCGGGCAGGCAGATGGCACGGAGAAGTTTAGCGATAACCATCCTTCACCCGACTACATCGCGGCGCTCATTCAGTTCAGCAATGGTGTGCGCGGTATCATCGAATGCGGCGCGGGCGCTCCTGATGTGCCTGAAGTCGAAGCGTGGTGGCGTAAATGCCGCGTGGGCGCACAGGGCACAGAGGGTTTTGCCGAAGTGTTGACGGGCGGCGGCTGGCGTGCGGTGACGCGCGACGGTGTATCGTCAGGTCCGGGCAACATGGACTATGCCCACGACATGCCACCGTATATTCAGGACATGGCAGATTGGCTCGACGGAAAGAAAGTTCACCCCTGCAACGGCGAAACTGCCTATAAAGGCTTCGAGATCATGATGGCGGCGTGCCGTTCCGTTGTGCAGCGTGGCAAGGTGTTCCTGCCGCTGGGTCCCGGCGAACACGAATTGGACGCACTCAAGAAGGCGCTTCCTGTGCCCACTGCGCAGCCCGCAGGTTAGCGTTTGACGCGACGCAGGGGTATGGTTCGCCATATCCCTACAGAACGATTCGCATAGGGGAGCACCATGTAAGCGAAGCGGCGTGCTCCTATAAAAACAAACGGGCAGCCCAATGTAGGCTTGTCCGAAAATAGAATCTAAGGAAGAGGGCAACCAAATCGCGTACACTTCTGTTTGCAAAAAGAAGGAGTGAACGATGGATTTAGAAACCCTCTTAACAACAGTATATGTATTGATAGACGATTGGTACAAGCAGCAACAACTGGACAAGCGAGAGAAGAAAGGGTGAACTTGTCAAATGAGTGATAGCGAGGTGCTGACATTGGGCGTAGTGGGGCAGTGGCGCGTTGGGGTGCCTTGGCGTTCCGAACGCGGGTTGGTGCGCTACATTCACGCCCATGCCCACGCTTGGTTTCCCGGCATGTTACAAATCAGTGGCTTCAATTATCGCTTTCGCCAGTTGTGGGCACTCTTTGCACGCTTACAGCCAGCGTTCGCTGGTTGGTTGAGTAGCGCACAGACGGTCTACGTGTGTGGACAGTTTGCCACTACCTGCTTACAACTTAGCGGAAGGACGCAAGCGCAGACAGCGCCATTGGTTGCTCATAATCTCGGTATCTGGTTAAATCGCTTGTTGGGGCGTCCTGATCTTGCATTGGGGACGCTCATCTTATGACTTTTCGGACAAGCCTACCTTGGTCTGCCCCTACAATTACCAATTGTTGAAGCCTACCCAAATGCGCAAACTACCAATCATTTTCATACTGCTGTTTCTTTTTGTTCACATCACGCACGCGCAGACTGAACCGCTGTTCCTGCAAGGTCCTGTCGTGGCGTTCGGCACAGCGGCGCTGGATCGCATCGTCCTCTACGATGTCGGCGTGGAAGGCGGCGCGCGGCGCGAACTCAACTTTGGCGAGGGCTGGCACTATGTGTGGGACTTTTCACCCGATGGCTGCCGCATCCTGTTCACACTGAGCGATGGCATCAACACGGCACGTCTCTACAGCGCCCGCCTCGACGGCACGGATATGCAGGAAATGGTCACTTACAGCGGCACAGAATGGTGGGGCGTGTGGGAGCCAGTGTGGTCGTCAACGGGACGCATCGCCTTCACCATGCAGCGCTACACCTTGAATGACGACGGTTCGCTGGATCGTCAGTATCATACGGCATGGGTTGACCCGACAGCCGAGTCCAGCGAAGCGCAGTTCTACAGCGTGACAGGCGATGAGCAGAATCCGCAGTGGTCGCCGGACGGACAGTGGTTAGCATATGTGTCGTATGAGCGGCGCTTCCCCGGCGCAGACGTGAACTCTACCGCCGAACCCACGCCGCTGCCCCATGCTGGACAAGAAGCGCCGCCCGTCAACGAAGAGTTGCTGCTGCGCGAAGGCGACTTGTGGGTGGTGAGCGCCGACGGCGAAACCAAGTATCGCCTAACGTATTTCGACGTAGGGAGTGTGCGTTCGCCGCGCTGGAGTCCCGACGGCGAACTCATCGCCTTCACCTATTCACCCAGCCCCAACAACGACCAATTCTGGATGATTGCCAATCAGCGCGGGGCAATCCCCACGCAGTTGAGCCAGTTGTGGAGTCAAATCCTCGACATTACGTGGCTGCCCGATAGCTCCGCGATGTTGAGTGCGGTGCGCGACTTCCGCCAGACGGAGATGAATAGCCTGTGGACAATTCCGCTGGTCGGCGTAGCAGATAATGACGCGGCGCTGTATCTGAGCAATATCGGCAGCGCCCCGCCGATGGATTACGCCGATTACCCGCGCTTCAGTGCCGATGGGCGCTGGCTGGCGCTGCGCAGCGCTTATCAGTTGATGGTGGTCGATACGCAGACAATGGCATGGGGCTACGTCGATGGCGGGATGTTGGGCAATACGCCGCCCGTGTGGACACCAGCGGCGTTCGCGGGCGAATTGGCATGTGAGTAATGTGTGTAGGACTTTCGCTTGCAGGTTCAATGAACTCCTCTCCCTAACCCTCGCTGCTTTGCTTACACGCCAGCGAAGAGCGGGGTAAAAGCGAAGGCTCATGGGTACAAGTAGTGCAATCTGCGCTCTGAACAAGGGGCTTAAGCCCCTTGTTCGCACTGGTTCTACCCCTGAGCCAAAGCGAAAGTCCTGATGTGAAATCTCCGTAATGGGTGTGTTATTCACTGACGTTACGTATCCTGAAACTGTGAACAAGAGTTGATAAATTAATCAGGATATAAAATTGCTCGAAATGCTCTTTCTGTTCACTTCAGTGAACGTGGTACTTCGGCAGCCGGACACTTCAGTGTCTGGCGGGATATCCGCATTAAATAGTTAAA
>CALMZT010000650.1 GCA_937870805.1 uncultured Chloroflexota bacterium | reverse complement strand
TGTGCCGCTGCGCTTCTTCCTTACTGCGCGTTCGTCAGGGATATTCAACTCAAAGGTATTGCCGTTGACACTCACGAAGCGTTTATCGCCCTGTGCAGCAGTGTACGCCGTGACGCGCCCTGCATCCGTCACGATTTGCCAACCGTGCGCTGTGGGCTGCGCGCTGAAATGATATTCATGTGTTGTTCCGTCGCCAACCGTCGCGCGATATGTGCCGTCTGGCTGGCGTTCGAGGTTCACAGTGTAGGTTGTGCCGTTGTGCTGGTAGGTGTAAAGCATGGTAATTAGTTGTTGGTTGTTGGTTGTTGGTTGTTCGTAAAGTAGGAGTATGAGCAGAGATTATAACGTGCGAGTGTGAAAGCGGGAAATTGCGAGTTGGCTGGAGTCGTGTTGTAACGAATCGATCAGCAACTATGACAGAGTAATATCCGTAGAGCTAACTGCTACTCACATGCTATAATTACGACATCTTTTGTCAAGGAAATTCTCGCATGGACAGTCTAAAACTTCTGACTCGCCCGCCCTGCTAATTCTCACACGTTTCATCCCTCATTGCTGACCCTCCGCTGCTGTGGGTCTGTTTTGCGTTCCTCCAATTTCGCTTAAAACCAACCCCTGATGATCTCGATGGTGCCTGACGCTGCACATCGGGCGTTCAGGCACGCGCGCCTCCTGCCTGTTTTGTCTTCATTCACCCCGATCACAAGACAAAACAGGAGGAGATTATGGAGATCATTCGAGGGAAACACACCTCGTTCCTTAACGCATCGACGCTTGCCGAAAGATTGGACGGCTACGATACGGTTCATATCGACATTGGCACAGGTGACGGACGCTTTGTTCAGCACGTCGCGCAGACTTGCCCGCACAGCTTCGTCATCGGCATTGACGCCTGCCGCGAGAACTTGCATGAGGTTTCGCGCCGCGCGCCCTCAAACGCTTTGTTCGTCATTGCTAACGCTCAGGTGCTGCCGCCTGAACTGCATGGCTTAGCCGCACACGTTACGATTAACTTTCCCTGGGGCAGTTTGCTGGAAGGTTTACTCGACAATGACGCCGCGCTGTTGGAAAGCCTTTTCACGGTGATGCGCCCGAACGCTGAACTGGAAGTGCGCTTGAACGGTGGCGCACTGTCTGAAGTGGGCTGGTCGCTTGAGGAAGGCGCAGACCGCGTTCGCGATGTGCTCACTGTAAACGGATTTGAGGTGCGTCTGCCGATTACACTGCGGGCGTGCGAACTGCGGGCGTGCCCGACGACATGGGCGAAACGCCTGGCTTACGGGCGTGACCCGCGTGCTGTGTATCTGCGCGGAGTGAGTAGCGTGGAACTGTTAGGCGTTGCCGCATACACAACGCAAGCGGTCAATCTGGGCTAAAGTGATAATCGTGAGAGGGGCGCACACCAGCGCCCCTTCAACGATGTTTCGTTATTTTCCGTTGCTACCGCTGTCGAAATCTAATTCTGATGCAGGTGTGCCTGTTGCCGCTTGCATCAGCAGTTGTAAACGTGCCGCCATCGACGCAGGATCAGGGTGAATGCCGTCTTGCAGCAGCGCTGTCTCAAAGATTTGCTCGGCGACGGCGTTAATCAGCGGATTCTCAGGGTTGCTTGCCAACAGGTGACTCAGGTTGTGCAGCAGCGGGTGACGCGGATTGAGTTCCAGCGTTTTGACGGGCAGTTCGTAGTCACGGTCAAGCAGGCGGTTGATGCGGAACATGTTGCGCTGTGCGCCGCCGTCATCACTCACCAGACGCGCGGGACTACCGACCAGCGTCTTACTTTCGCGCACATCTTTGACACGTTCGCCTAATATTTCCTTGAAGCGGCTGACCAACGTGCCGAAATCGCCTTCGGGCAGCGCCTCATGTTCTGGTGTTTCGTCCTTCTTGACTTCGCCAACATCCTTCAGGTCGATCTCGGCTTCATCGACATTACGCAGCGTATGTCCCTTATACTCGGTCAAGCCCATTGGCACAATCGTATCCACCGGATCAACGAAGTACAGCACTTCGATACCGCGCTGGCGGAAGGCGTCGAGATGTGGGCTGCGGCTGGCGCTGGCAAAGTCGTTGCCGATGATGTAGTAGATGTCGGTTTGTTCCAACGCCATGCGTGAGATGTACTCATCCAGCGTGAACAGTTCGTTGGAGTCGGCGCTGCGTGTGCTGGGGAACAGCAGCAGTTCTTCGAGGTCGGCTTTGTCCTGCGGCACGACGGCGATGCCCTGCTTCAGATAACGCCCGAACGCATTAAAAATTTGGGTGTAGTCCTCGCGCTTGTTCTTCACGAGGCGTTTCAGTTCGCTCAAGACTTTGTTGGTCAGCGTCTTCTTCAGGTTCGCCATAATCCTTGACGCCTGCACGCTCTCGCGGCTGACGCTGAGGGGCAGGTCTTCGCTGTCCACCACGCCCTGTATAAACGACAGGTATTCGGGCAGCAGGTCTTTGGAGTATTCCTGAATCAACACCTTACGCGCATAGAGCTTGAGTCCGGGTTCCTTGCGCGGGCTGAACATGTTCTGTTCTGCGCCGCTGGGAACATAGAGCAGCGAGTAGAATTGCAGCGGCACATCCGCGCGCATGTGGATACGGTACAGCGGAGGGTTAAAATCCAGCGTGAACATCTTGTAGAAGTCGTTGTACTGCTCCTCAGTGACTTCTTTGGGGTCTTGCCGCCACAGCGCCGTTTGTTTGTTGACTGGCTCCTTGTCCTCCCCTACATAGATGGGGAAGGCGATATAATCCGAGTGACGGCGCACGATGTCTTTCAATGTCCATTCGCGCAGAAAGTCTTTAGCGTCCTC
>CALMZT010000649.1 GCA_937870805.1 uncultured Chloroflexota bacterium | reverse complement strand
CGCCTTTTCGGTTCAAATGTTCATTTGTTCTGGTGAGCCTTAGTTCATGATGACTATGCTGGATACCGGCGTAACGCAAACTTGTAGGGGAGCACCAACGTGTGCGCCCGACAAACGAGATAAACCTGTTATCTCACTGCATCTTCAGCTTACATTTAACTTTAAGGTTTGAATAGGGTATGAACAACAAACGTAGCGAAGCTAACATTGACAAATAACAACAGGCTTAAAGAAACATTAGGCTGCATTGCCCCTGTTTTACAGAGATTTCACTCCACTAAGGCACACCGCCCGATACTTATCTTCATGACGAGATGACTTCAGCGATGGCTTGCGTCCATGCGAGTAAATGCTCGTCCTGCCCAAACGCCGCGACAGCCTGCATCCCTAACGGCAGCCCTTCCGCGTTGTAGCCTGCGGGCAGCGAGATGGTGGGCAGCCCTGCGAACGTCCAGGGGAAGCTCATGGCGGGATCGCCTGTGCATGTGATGCCTTGCGGCGCTGCGCCTTTTGCCGACGGGCTGATCCATAGGTCGATTTGCGACTCGCGCATTTGCGTTTCGAGTTCAGCGCGCAGTTGAAGCTGCATAGCGCGGGCGGCTTGCATCGCTGGTGCATCGACGGCTTGCCCCTTGCGAATCATCTCGATGGTGCGCGGGCGATACAGCGCCTCATATTGCGCGAACCAATCCTGATGGACATGTGCCATCTCAGCGGACATGAGCGCGAGATGCTGTTGAATGAGCGCGGCGATGTTACCTAACGCGGCGATGCGTTTCACCGTGTAGCCCGCGTGCGTGAGCCGTGAGATTTGCTGCTCAAAGCCTTGCAAGCCTTCAGGTGATGCCTGCTGAAGATACCCGCCTTCAGGGACGCCAAGCACGGGCAAGCGTTCGGATTGGGCGGGCTGCCAATCGGGGATGAGCACGGATGCTGCCAGCGCTGTGCCTTCCACATCTTGCGTGAAGATGCCGACGTGATCGAGGGATGGAGCAAGCGGGATGACGCCGCCGATGTCGATGCGCCCGTAGCTGGGCTTGAAACCGACAATGCCGCAAAACGCAGCGGGGCGAATGGTCGAGGCGATGGTTTGCGTGCCGAGTGTCAATGGCGTTAAACCAGCGGCGACGGCTGCGGCTGAACCGCTGCTTGAGCCGCCGGGCGTATGCTGAAGATTGTGCGGGTTGCGCGTGGGACCCGGCTCAAAGTAGGCGAACTCAGTCGTGACGGTTTTGCCAGGCACGAGCGCCCCCGCGTTCTTGTGCCAATGGACAGCGGCGGCTTCCGTGCCCTCGAACAGTTCAGCAGGCAGTTGTGAACCTGCGCGCGTTGGGAAGCCATTGACGCGGAACATGTCTTTGACGCCGATGGGAATGCCATACAACGGCGGGCGGCTTGCGGGTGTTGGGTAGCGCTGCATCAGGGTTTCGGCGTCGTGGCGCAGACGGGCGCGGCGGTTGGCTTCTGGCAGAAACGCTTGCACCTGAACGTCAATGGCGTGGAGGCGATCACAGAGTTGTTCAATGTAATCGAGCAAGTCAAGTTCGCCTGAGCGCAGCATAGCGGCAGTAGATGCAAGTGGGGCAGGGGCAATGAGTGGATTGTTCATCAGCAATGTTCTTCCTACAACGAAATATGAAAACGCCCCATGATTGTAGCAGCATGGGGCGTCGTCTGTCGTGTGAATGGTATTTAGAGAAGCGGGCGCACACATTGGTGCGCCCCTACAGAAGATGCGGATTGTAGGGGATGACCAATGTGTCATCCCGCAAGAAGTTAGGAAATTCCCTGCAAGAAGCTCAGAACTGCCTGGTTGAACTCGGCGGACTTATCCATGTTGGGGACATGCGCTGCATCGGAGATGATGACCTTCTGTGCGTTCGGGATTTCGGACGCCATCACATCCGCCGCGCGCAGGATTTCGGGATTGTCGAGCGCGCCAACGATAATCAGTGTCGGGCATTGAATTTCGTTGAGGCGCTTGGCAGCAGGTGGGTCAAGTGGACTTGCTGGCTGCATGTCTGCTTTCGTCCATGTGCCATTTGCAACTGCGATGCGATTCATTTCTGCTGCCCGCTGGCGCACCGCCGGATCGACTTGCTCTGGCTTACGATAGTCGCCATCCACCCAGATGCGGATTTGCAGTTCCGACGCACGCTCTAAATTGCCTTCCTTCACCGCTTCCATCATGTCCAGTAGATTTTGCGGCGGCGCACCCTGCATCTCGAAGCCGCCGGGAACCGTCGATACCAGAATGAGCGATGACACCATTTCTGGATGTTCGAGCGCAAAATCGACGACGATCTCGCCGCCCATCGAGCAGCCCAGCAAATGCGCGCGCTCAACATTGAGCAGTTGTAAAAGCCGATGTAAATCCTCACGGCGCACGATAGGCGCGCTCACATCATCAGATTTGCCGTAGCCACGCATATCGAAACGGATGACGTGATAGTGCCGCGTCAAGTCATCCCACTGACTGTCCCACATGCCGCTGTCCACGAAGCCTGCGTGGTTCAAGACGAGCGTTTCACCCTCGCCGCCGACCTCGTAGTAGAGTTTGCCATCGTTCAGATTAACGTGTCCAGTTGTTGTCTTTGGCATCATCATGTCCTTTTCGCTGCCTCCTGTCACTTTCTTTATGTTAAACTGACCTGGCTGACACCTATTGTCGTGCAAAATACGCAATAATCGCATTAGAGGAATATCATGCGCGCGGATCGGCTGTCGAGGTGCGCCCCTACTGGAAAAACCTTCACCCATTGGCAATTTCACAAGGATTGAACTTCGCGAAGACGCTCAAAATAACCCTCTAGAGTTGTCATTTTCACCGTTCTAATCCCCCTGATTATTGGCAACATCCACAGATGAAACCCGTGCTCCGCTAGAACAGATGTCCTCAGTTCGTGGTATAATGAAGGTATTGTACCTGCGAAGCAGATACCGATATTTTTAAGTCCATCCATAGAGGCAGAAGCATGTTGTTTGACTTTGAGGAAAGACCCTCAGATTCACCTTTTGTCGAAACGATCTGGCGGAATAATAATCGGAGCGCTGGCTCATTTACCTCGATGGCGATCAGCCAGTGGTCGCTGGTCGTGACGAAACATCAGGGCAAAATGACCCTCACGGTGCGAGGTCCAGAGACGAAGGCAACACCCGCCTACTGCCCTGAAGATGCTGAACATTTTGGCATTATTTTTAAATTTGGCACCTTTATGTCTCATCTGCCCGCAAAAAATTTCGTGGATCGAGATGCGAACCTGCCCGAAGCGTCAAGTAAATCTTTTTGGCTCAACGGTTCTGCGTGGCAGTTTCCCGACTATGACACCGCCGATACCTTTATAAACTGGCTGGTGCGTGATGGTCTGCTGGTGCGTGAACCTGTCGTAGAGGCGGCGCTGCATGGTCAAGTGAGAGACCTCTCATTACGTTCAGCACAGCGTCGCTTTTTGCGCGCCACCGGATTGACTCAGGGCTCAGCCCGTCAAATCGAACGTGCTCGCTATGCGACGACACTTTTACAGCAGGGCGTCTCGATCCTCGATACCACTTATGAAGTGGGCTATTTCGATCAGTCCCATTTGACAACCTCTCTGAAGTATTTCATCGGGCAAACGCCTGCTCAAATCTATCGTCAGAATAATGCTGAGCAGTTGTCGTTTTTGTCCAAGACCGCGCCTCCCTTCCTGAGTTATGATGCGAATGTTCGACTCACAACGACAGGAGACCCCCGTGAGAAAAGTAATCGCATCAACGTTCGTGACCCTCGATGGCTTCATCTCTCACCCAGCCGCTGAGATGCAATAAAAACTTCACAAGCGCTTGTCGAAACGGCTCTTGAAGTGTCGTTTTTATCCAAGACCGCGCTGTTGTTCTGAGCTACGATAGAGATGTTCAGCGAATTAAACAGGAGAACGAACATGGCTACAGTCACTTCAAAAGACGGCACGACTATCGCATATGATAAGTCAGGGCAGGGTCCAGCAGTTATCCTGGTGGATGGCGCCATGTGCCATCGCACTTTCGGTCCAATGGGTGGACTAGCTCCGCTGCTGGCGGAACACTTCACGGTCTACATGTATGATCGTCGTGGGCGCGGGGAAAGTGGCGACACAGCGCCCTATGCGGTTGAGCGTGAAATCGAAGATATTGAAGCCCTCATTAACGAGGCTGGGGGATCAGCTTACATGTACGGTATTTCCTCTGGCGCAGCGCTGGCTATGGCGGCGGCAAATCGCCTCCCTAGCATCAAGAAGTTAGCATTGTATGAAGCACCCTATAACTTTGGACGCCAGCAGTGGGCGGAGTACACTAAACAGCTTAAGGAGACTCTCTCAGATGGAAGGCGAGGGGATGCCATCGCGCTTTTCATGACGCTGGTCGGGATGCCTGCCGAAGCCGTTGCTGGAATGCGACAGGCACCCATGTGGCCGGGGTTTGAAGCGGTAGCGCCGACACTTGCCTACGATGCTGCTGCCCTAGGTGATGGCTCTGTGCCCACTGCGCGCGCGGCAGCGATCAACGTGCCTACGCTGGTCATGGATGGTGGCGCGAGTCCGGCATTCATGCGCGAGACAGCGCAAGCGATTGCGAACGCTATCCCCGGCGCACAATACCGCACGCTCGAAGGTCAGACTCACGAAGTATCCGCTGAGGCGCTCGCGCCTGTGCTGGTGGAGTTTTTCTCATGAATCAACAAGTGACCGACTACATTCAAAATATCAAGCAGGAATGGCAAGCCGAAGTCTCTACGCAGCTTCGGCAAATCGTCCAACAATCCGTTCCAGAGGTTGAGGAACGCATCCAATATGGCAAACCGCATTTCCTGAAGAACGGCAAGTATGCAGCAGTGCTCGGCACGGCAAAGGAATGGGTGAGCTTCACGATCTTTAATGCCAGAGCGCTCGAAGCGCCTGAAGGCTTGTTTGAGCCTGGCGACCCTGACAGAAAGACCATCAAAATCCGCAAGGGACAAACTGTAGATTACGCGCTCCTGGGACAGCTTCTGCAACAGGCGGCGAGTTCGCTGTAAATCTTCCGCGTCTTGTAATTCCAGATCGGTGTTAAAGGGCGAACACACAGGTTCGCCCCTACATCTCCTCTACCTGCTCATCAGAAAATATGTTCTTGGATTTTTGCGCACCCGCGACTATACTTTGTTCCAACTACGCCAGTGACTGAAACCGCGAGGTAACGCTCATGTGCCGCAATATCAAGACGCTCTACAACTTCGAACCGCCTGTGACAGAAGATGAGATTCAAGCTGCCGCCTTACAATTCGTGCGCAAGGTGAGCGGCTTCAACAAGCCGTCGAAATCTAACGAAGAGGCATTCTATGCTGCTGTTGACGCGATAGCTGCTGTTTCCAGAACGCTTCTCAATTCACTGGAGACGAACACGCCCCCGAAGAATCGCACGGAAGAAGCTGCAAAGGCACGCCTACGGGCGGCGAAGCGGTTCGCCAAGTAAAGCAGCATTTGGCTCATAGGTAAATCTAGTGCGAACGAACAAGTCTGTAGGGGCAGACCAACGTGTCTGCCCGCCATCGGGCGCACACGCAGGTGCGCCCCTACAATTCCCCATACGCCATATTAAATAGCATCATTGGATACATGAATCGTGCCCGTGATTAATCGTTAAAGTACATGCTTGATTGGCTAGAACGAATGTGCTCAAATTCGGGTATAATTGAGCCATAACATCATCTCTGATACCTAAGGGGCAGATGCATGAGCATTATCTTTGAGGAGAGATCATCGGACTCGCCTTACGTAGAAACGATCATACAGGGTTGGACAACGTGTGATGGTTCTGCTGTGCGTCCCGCCGAGAACCACTGGCACATGGTCTTTACAAAACATGAGGGTCGCTTACATCCAATCGTTGTGGGAGCGTTGCCGACATCGGGTGTGGTGTCTTACGGCGAAGGGGCTGAGATTCTCTGGGTCAGATTTAAAGTGGGCACGTATATGCCCCATTTGCCCGCAAGAAAGCTCCTGGAAACAGAGACACTTCTGCCTGAAGCGGCGAGTAAATCGTTCTGGCTCAAAGGGTCGGCATGGCAGTATCCTGACTTTAACAATGTCGAAACGTTTATAGACAGGCTCGTGCGTGATGAGATACTGGTTTGTGATCCCGTCGTGGACGCGGCACTACAGGATCAGGTACTGGAAATGTCACTACGCACGGTTCGGCATCGTTTCCTGCAAACCACTGGATTGACGCAAAGCCACATTCGACAAGTCGAACGCGCTAAACAGGCGGAAACTCTCTTAGAACAGGGTGTTCAAATCCTCGACGTGGTTTATCAGTTGGGCTATTTCGATCAGCCGCATCTGACGAGATCGCTGAAGCAGTTCGTCGGATATACCCCCGCACAAATCCTGCGCATGAGGCAGCTTAAACATGTTGAACCTGCTGCCGATGTAGATGGGCAGCCATGTGCCCATTCAACAGAATATGTCGATGAGAATTCCCTCGTCTCTCAGTTGGAGTAGCTTGCCATTTTATACAAGACGCTATCCCTGTATTTGAGTTATCATACATATGTTCTAACAAGCACGATCACTCAAAGGAGCGTGAGCATGGGAAAAGTCAGTACAGGGTTCTCAATGTCGCTGGATGGTTTTGTGGCTGGTCCCAACGATGAGGTTGATCGTCTCTTTGCGTGGATGTATAAAGGCGATACTGATTTTACAATGATCTCAGGCGAACACGATCTTTCGCTTAAAGTCTCGGAAGAAAGTGCCGAGATGTTTCAGGATGCGATGAACGCAAATGGCGCGCTGGTAACGGGACGGAGACTGTTCGATGTGGCTGGCGCATGGGGCGGCAAACATCCCCTGAACATCCCTGTCGTCGTCGTGACGCATCACCCTCCGCAGGAAGGGGTCAACAAAGAAGGCTCACCGTTTACGTTTGTCACCGACGGCGTTGAGAGCGCCATCAAGAAGGCAAAGGAAATCGCCGGGGACAAGAACGTTGTGGTTGCCTCCCCGAATGTGTTACAGCAGGTGATCCGCTTGGGATTGTTGGACGAAATCCACATCGACCTCGTACCCGTCCTGCTCGGTGAAGGGATCAGCATGTTCGACCATCTGGGTACAGCGCCCATTGAACTGAAAATCACTAAGGTTGTTCAAGCTCCCGGTGTCACCCATCTGACGTACAGCGTCGTCAAGTAGATTTGATTGCCAAGCTGTCGGGGCTGCCGCCTGTTTCGATTGGACAGGCAGTCCCCGCTCTGCCAACATGCACTGAACCGTCTTTTATAGAATACATACAGGAGCATCAAACGATGCAGATGAAACTTGAGCTTGTGCCGATTCCTGTTACCGATGTTGACCGCGCCAAAGCCTTTTACGTTGAAAAGCTCGGATTTAACGTGGACGTTGACGTGAACCCCGCTAAAGGCTTGCGCGTTGTCCAGCTTACACCACCGGGTTCGGCGTGTTCCATCGTCATTGGTACGGGGATGCCTGAAATTGACAAAATGCAGCCCGGTT
>CALMZT010000648.1 GCA_937870805.1 uncultured Chloroflexota bacterium | reverse complement strand
TTGGCGCTGGTTTGTTTATCATGGACAATCGGCTCACTTGTTTTCACTTAGAGCACTAAAGAAATAATCATTCTCTTAATGCGCGAAAAGCTGTTGGTACACCCTCTTAATTAAGATTATATCCAATTTCAAGAAGTCCGCGAAATAAGGTTCGGGACGTATTAGGTCTTTCTAACCTGTGTATAACGATTTTTCAGATTTGCCCCACACGCAGCGACGCTTTATAATGCAGAAAGAAAGCACTGCGGAGGTGAGATATGGGCTTTGGTGATATTGCAGCACGCATGAGGGCAAACAAAGATGCAAAAGGCGAGGCGGATAAGAATGCACCTGCCCACGCCGCTGATCCCAGTCAGGGGTATCAGATTCGCGGCAAAATGCTGGGCGTGCTGCTGCGTGATGCACGACTCGGCGCAGGACGCAGTTTACAAGATTGCGCGAATTTGCTGCGCGTCGCGGCGGAATTGATTGAAGCGTGGGAGTTTGGCGATGAAGTGCCCAGCCTGCCGCAGTTAGAAATTCTCGCTTATTATCTCGGCGTGCCTGTCAGCCATTTCTGGGGACAGGAAACGCTGGAGTCGACTCGTGGCAGCACGCTCGATACACAGGCGGAATATATCGCACTGCGTGTACGCATGATCGGCGCACTGCTGCGACAGGCACGCGAAGAGGTCGGCTTGAGCGCTGAGGAACTTGGCGCAGCGGCGCACATCTCAGGTGATACAGTCACTCAATATGAATTAGGTGAGCTAGCGATCCCGATGCATGAGTTATCGGTGTTAGCAGGCTTGGTGAAGAAGAACATCAGCTACTTTCTGGAAAGCAGCAGCCAGATCGGTGAACTGCTGTCGCAAAAAGAAATGTGGCGTCATTTTATGGAACTGCCAGAAGATTTACGCCAATTTGCGGCGAATCCGCTTAACATGGGATTTATCGAGATCGCCATGCTGCTTGCTCAGATGCCAGTGGATAGATTGCGGCGCGTGGGCGAGAGTGTACTGAACATTACGATGTGATGAAAGGAAGCGGAGATGTCTACTGCAAACGAATTGCAGCAGCAGGGAATAAAGCTGTTCCAACAACATGATTATGAAGCCGCCGCGCGCAGTTTCCAGCAGGCACAGGAAGCCTACATTACGGAAGGCAGGACGGATATGTCGGCGGAGATGCAATCGAATATCGGGTTAGTCCATCGCGCGTTAGGCGAACATCAGCAGGCGCTGGAAGCCATGCAAGCCGCGCTGCATACGTTCCAACAAATCGGCGACCAGTTACGCAGCGCACAGGCGTTGGGTAACCTCGGCGGTGTGTACGTCGCGTTGGGTGATAAAGAGCAGGCGTATAACTGTTATCGCCAGGCTGCTGATATGTTTGAGGCGTTAGGCGAGAAGAAATTCTACGGCGAAACATTACTCGCAATGGCAGACTTGCAGGTTAAAGATGGCAAACTGATGCAAGGTGCGGCGACCTATGAAGTTGGGCTGGAGAACATCGACCAACTGAATGCCAGCCAAAAGGTCCTCAAAGGACTATTGGGAATCAAAAATAGACTGACCGGCGGAAAATAGAAACATTCTCAACCGAAATGGAATGCTGACTGCGCCGTAGATGTCTTTCGCTACGGCGCTTTGTTTATGAAGAGAGTAGACAAACTGATGAAACAACTAAAGATCAGCCTGCACGATTTAGAACTCGCATTCGACAACAGCGATTACGATTCGGCGTGGTATCTGGACACGGTTACGGGAGAGGTGCTGCCTGTCAGCCGCGAGGCAGTACAGAGCCTTAACGATCTGCTTGTAGGCATAGAAAGCATCGAGACAGCGATGAGTGTAATTGAAAAATCTGAATTACCTGATTTGCAGCGACAGGAACTGCTTGGCGCGGTGAAAGTAGACTTCGATAAAGAAGGGCGCTTTCGTAAAGTCCCACGCCAGTCAACTCGTGAAGGCTATGATGATATGGGAACGTTCATCAAGATGGTGATGGACAAAAGGCTACAGGAAGACCTTGAAGAGGCTATCCATCGCTCACGACCTTTGCGTCGTTTCAAAGACACAGTGAGTCAATACCCTGATCTGCATGAACAGTGGCATCAGTTTAGCGATGAGCGGCAGCGACAGCGTATGCTCCATTGGCTGCATTTAGTAGGTATTGAACCTATCTTTGAATAAGCATTCTAACAATCGCTAACATTTGTTTAAATTGGACTTACATGGTGCCGCTGCATCGTTTAACATAAAGATTGTCAACAATGTAACACGAGATTTTCCCTCATGGCTTCCGAGTTTGTCGCTCATAAACCTTACAAGACAGATTATTCATCCCCACTGCGGTTTATTTGGTCACATATCCGTCGCCATCCCCTTGCTGGGTTGCTGATGGTGTTCGGCGCGTTTTCTAACGCGGCACTGGCGGCGACTGTGCCTTATTTCGGCGGTATGGCGTTTAACGCGATCATTGCTGGCGAAGGCTTACCTGCGGCTGCAAAGTGGGCTTTACTCATTGTCCTTTCACAGGCGATGCGCGGTTGTTTGCAACTCATTCGTAATTTTTCTGCTGAGATTTTTGCGCAGCGCATTGAGCGTGATGTGCGCGACGAATTGTATGCCAGTCTGCTTGGCAAAAGCATGAACTTCCATGCGGACAAACCTGTGGGCGAAGTCATGGCGCGCGTCACCAACGACGTGCGTGAAATGAACCTGATGATGAGTCCTGGCATGAACCTGATTATCGGCTCAGGCATGTTCCTCATCGTGCCGCTGCTGGCAGCGCCACAGCTTCACCCTGCGCTGCTGTTAACGCCCGCTGTCTTCATGATTCTTTATCTCTACACACAGTATCGCTTTGTGCGCTCTCTGACGCCTATCGCGCAGCAGGTACGTGTGACCTTCGGCAATATGAACGCTCAGTTGGCAGAAACGCTAGACGGCGTACAGGTTGTGAAGGGCGCGGCGAGCGAAGACAGCGAAATCGGTGAATTCAATGTGCTTGCCGACGAAGTGTACAAGCGCTACGTCCAGCAGTCGGATATTGAAGCGCGTTATATCCCTTTCCTCCTGTTTGGGTTAGCCGTTGTCTTTGGCTTCGTTCACGCCGTTTATCTGTACCAACTCGGACTCATCAGCCTTGGTCTGATTGTTGCTTACTTCGGACAGCTCAACCTGTTCCAGTTCCCTGTCTATTCATCCCTGCGTTCGCTGTCGATGGCGGCGTCGGGCTTTGCCAGCGCGGGGCGCATCCTTGAAGTCATCAACGCCAAGACGGATCTCGATCAGAATGAAGAAGGCTATGCACAGCCGCTAAAAGGCGCAATCGAGTTCCGCAACGTCACGTTCGGTTACGGCGATGGCAAAGAGGTGCTGCACAATCTGTCGTTCAAAATCGAACCGGGACAAACAGTGGCGCTTGTAGGACAGACCGGTTCGGGCAAAAGCAGCGTGATTAAGCTCATCAACCGCACTTATGATGCTACTGAAGGCGAAGTGCTGGTCGATGGGGTGAACGTGAAGGATTGGAATCTCGCGTCGCTGCGGTCACAAATCAGCATCATCGAACAGGACATTTTCCTCTTTAGCCGCACCATTTCGGGAAATATTGGCTTTGGCATCAACGAAGCAACGCCTGAGCAACTTGAAGACGCGGCACGCAAAGCGCAAGCACACGAATTTATCAGCACCTTTCCTGAAGGCTATGAGACGGTGATTGGGCAGCGCGGTGTGACTCTCAGCGGCGGTCAGCGGCAGCGTATTGCGATTGCGCGCGCGTTTGTCACGAATCCACCTGTGCTCATCCTCGACGACAGCACCAGTGCAATCGACAGTGCCACTGAGGATTACATCCAGCGGGCGATTTGGGCGGCGGCAAGTGGGCGCACAACGCTGCTGATTACGCATCGCCTATCGCAAATCCGCTGGGCAGATCACATCATCGTGCTGCGACAGGGTAGAGTGGTGGCACAGGGCGCGCACGAAGACCTGTTGCAAACATCTGATGCCTACCGTCGCATCTTTGCGCGCTACGAAGGCACATCGACGGAAGAATTTATGGCACTTGTTCAGGCAGACAGTGCCAAGCGCCGCGCTTAAAGCGATGAGTGAGATCACTCACGCTGACTTATTGCTGAAAACTGAAAACTAATCACTGAAGACTCTTATGGGCTTATTCGGCAACCTCAACGAAGAAAAATATGATCGTCAGTACGATGATCGCTATCTCTTGCGGCGCATCGGGCAATACGCGCGTCCCTATAAACGGCAGCTTTTGACCGTCATGGGTACGCTGCTGGGCTTGTCGATCATCGGCTCGTTGACGCCAATCTTCGTTTCTTCAACGGTTGATGTACTGCAAACCAATGGGGATCAAAATCTCATTGCGCTGCTGATTAGCGCGTTGTTCGTCAGCGCCATTTTGGAATACCTGATGGGTTGGCTGCGCCGCCGCCTCACGAGCCGCGTCGTTGCCAGCATGACGAACCAGATGCGCAAGGATGCGTTCGCCGCGTCGGTATACCGCGATCTGGCGTTTTACGACGAGACCAAATCGGGCAAAGTCATCAGCCGCATTACCAGCGATACGCAGGAGTTCGGACAAGTCATCGTCGTCAGCGGCGACATTATCACGCAGTTTATCGAACTGATTGTGCTGTTCGTCGTGCTGTTCAATCGTGATTGGCGCTTGCTGATGGTGCTGCTGGCGTGGTGTCCGGTCATCGTCGCCGTCGCGCTTACGTTCCGTTCCCTGGCGCGCAAAGTCACGCGGCAGGGTTCGCGGGCGATGGCAGCCGTCAACGACCAGATTCAGGAAAGTGTCGCCGGCATTTCCGTTGCCAAGAACTTCCGACAGGAAGCGATGATGTACGACGAGTTCTCGAAGATCAACGTGCAGTCGTACAAAATCAATTTGCGGCGTGGCTTCGTGATGGCGCTGATTTTCCCGACGCTCAATCTCTTGGCAGGCGGCGGCATCGGCTCGGTGGTGTATGCGGGTGCTGTGGCAGTGGTGCAGGGCGCGATTAACGTCGGCTCATGGTATCTGTTTATCCAGAGTGTAGATCGTTTCTGGTTCCCGTTCATCAACCTCGCAGCATTCTGGTCGCAGCTTCAGCAGGGCTTTAGCTCGGCGGAGCGTGTGTTTGCCTTGATTGACGCAGAGAATACCGTGCAGCAGACAGGCAGCGACCCTGCGGGCAAGCTGCGCGGCAAAATCGAATTTCAAAACGTACACTTTGCCTACAAAGATCATCTGCCCGTGCTCAAGCGCTTCAATCTGACCATTCAGCCGGGCGAAAGTGTGGCGTTCGTTGGGCATACAGGCGCGGGCAAAAGCACGCTTGCCAAACTGATTACGCGCTTCTACGAGTTTCAGGACGGCAATATCCTCATTGACGGGCGTGATATTCGCTCGTTTAACCTGCAATCGTATCGCAGCAGCCTGGGGATTGTGCCACAGCAGCCGTTTTTGTTCAGTGGCACGATTGCCGACAACATCCGCTATGGCAAACCCGACGCCACCGACGAAGAAATCCGCGAGATTGCCTACAGTATTGGCAGCGGTGAATGGCTGGATACGATGCCCAACGGTTTGCAAACCTATGTCGGCGAACGCGGCGCGCACTTAAGCATGGGACAGCGCCAACTGGTGAGCTTGCTGCGTGTGCTGTTGCAAAAGCCTGCGGTATTCATTCTGGACGAAGCCACCGCCAGCATCGACCCCTTTACGGAGACGCAGATTCAGGACGCGCTCGACTTGATTCTGTCACAGTCCACGTCGATTCTGATTGCGCATCGCCTGAGCACGGTGCGCAGCGCAGATCGTATCATCGTGCTGAAAGAGGGCGAGATCATCGAAGAAGGCAGCCACGAGCAGTTGATGCAGTCGGGCGGGCACTACGCGGAACTCTACAATACCTATTTCCGTCACCAGTCATTGAGCTACATTGAGCACTCGAAAGAGATGTTCAGCGCGAAAGCTGGGGATTAAATTCTGGTATCATATTGGGTATGAAATACCGCAAAGGCATATCGATATGACAACGATAGAAATTACGCTCACCCTCCCCGAACAGTTAGTCCATGATGCGCGTCAAATGGATTTGCTCACCAGCGAATCCATCGCTGAACTTTTGCAGGCAGAAATTGAGCGCCGCCGAATTGAAGATGAGGATGAGGCGGCGTGGGAAGAGGCAGTGCTCACGCGGTCATTGGGCGATGCTTTGAATCCTGATGGTAGCATTGATTTTGATAAGCTGCGTTCCAGAGGAAAGATCACAACTTTAGAGGAACTGTACCCTGAAGGTGATGTGGATGATGAGGCGTAAGCCGCACCAATGGCTGTTGATTATTCAACCCGACGCGCAGCAAAAATTTGACACCCTTTCATCTTCGGAGAAACGCGGTGTTTTTCGCCATTTACGTGAGCTGTTGAGTGCTGATGACCCCTACAGTTTATCATTTGTCGAGATGCTCAAAGCAAAGAAGTTTGAGCGTTTGCATAAATTCCGCGTCGGGAACTATCGTGTTCTCTTCACCGTTGAACCCATAGAAATCACACACCTCAAACATACCTATAAAGGCACTTTGTTTCTTCTCGATATTCGTGATCGCAAAGAAGCCTATTGAGTTGTTGTACTACAACTAGCACTTGAAAGAGATGTTTAGCGCGAAGGCGGGGGATTAGCGTAGATCGTTCTCGCTACCACTCATGCTTCGTCCGGCGGCAGACTTGCCAACATTGCTTCGACAGTTGTTTTGAGAGGTGCGACATCATTGACGACTGACTCCCAAACAGCAGACATATCGATTTTGTCGTATTGATGAATCAGAACATCTCGGAAAGCCGCGAAATTGCGCCACTGAGCATTCGGGTATTGCGCCGTCAAAGCTGGATCCAGGCGTTTGACAATCTCCCCGATGATTTCAAAACACCGTGTAACAGCTTCTTGTACTTGATCCGATTGCATAAATGCTTCGCGCCCATCTTTTGTGAAACGCTGAATCATCTCTATCCGTTTGAGGATGTCATTGCAGTAGAGTCGCTGACTTTTCTTCATGGGTACATCTTACAGTGGCGTGATGTCTTTCATGATATAAGGGCGTAGTTCTTCGCGTAAGTTTTTTTCAATCGCAACCTCAACGCGGCGTCCTAACAATTCCTGCAAATCGACGACGAAACCGACATGCTCCATCAGGCGATAGCCCGACTTGAAATCCACCAGAAAATCGACATCGCTGTCCTCGCGGGCTTCCCCACGCGCGACGCTGCCGAACACACGCACATTGAACGCGCCATACTGTGCCGCCAGACGCAGAATATCGTCGCGTTTGTTGCCAATGATGTCTTCAATGCCTAGCCCGGTTTTTGTTTGTTCTGTCATGATATTCAAGCTGAATTCATTTAAGGGTTATGTGCTGATTGTAACATAGGGGAATGAGGTTGAACCACCGCGACACCAAAGAAAGAGCAGAGATGAGACTTACTCTGCTCTTTTTGTTGTAGAATTTTAGTTA
>CALMZT010000647.1 GCA_937870805.1 uncultured Chloroflexota bacterium | reverse complement strand
ATTGTCGCCGCCAGAGACTAAAGTCTCCGGCTACCAAAGTGCCACGTCCACTGAAGTGGACAAGGGGATGCGAGTTAAACGGGGAAGATATTCTCAATACTTGATAGTCGGGCTTCTTCCGGTGCTTCTGTTCATAAGCATCTATATCGCGCTGCGGGCGATTTACATTGATCCGTTATATTGGGGCGAAAACCCTGATTTACACGCGATGCTCAACGTGATTGAACAGGAGACGCAGCCGCCAGATATGGTGTTCGTGACTTCGCGCGAACATATCGGTTTTCTGCTGAACTATGGTCGGGTGCGGAATGCGCGCCTTGTCGGCTTGCCGTTCCAGCGCGGCGAACAATACAGCCCCGAACAGCTACCCCTTGTTGAATCGGATAATCTTGACGATCTGGTCGATATATCTACGCCGCCGCTGCTGCGTGCTTCTGCTGCGCAGCGCGAACGGCTGTGGCTGCTGACGGAGTTTGGACCGTTTCATCCCTGGGCGCGGCGTGTGGTTGAGCACTGGATGGCGCGCGAGTTTTATCCGCTGCGTGTGATCGAAACCGCGCCTGCTGTACGCCTCATCGAATACGCGACAGCGACGCCGCTGGCTGGACAGACGCCGCTAGATCGCGCGACAGATTTGCGTTTTGGCGAACACCTCAGCTTACAGCAGGTGACGCTCCCTTTAGGCGGAGCGTATCAGGCAGGAGATGCGCTGCCGATTGCGTTTTACTGGCAAACGGACAGCGTGCTCGACACCAATTATACCGTCGCATGGTTTCTGGCAGATGAATCGGGTGTACGTGCTCAGGGGATGGACAGCACGCCACAGATGGGTTTCGCGCCGACGAATACGTGGCAGCCTGGGATTCCCGTGCGTGATCAGCGTGCGCTGCGTCTGCCTGCCGATTTGCCGCCGGGAGAATACCCATTATGGGTGGTGCTGTATCCCACAGGCAGCGACGGCAGCCAGCGCTTGTCCGTGACAGGGACGGAAACGCATGAGGGGGACATTGGCGTGCTGCCCGTGAGGATTATGGTGCGCTAATTTGTTGGGAAGCTGAGTGTTCACCTTGACCTCACCCCCTAGCCCCCTCTCCCCTGCTGGAATATATCTGGTAGCTTGTTTGTGTGGCGTGGAGAGGGGGAACAGCATTCGTGCAGCGAGATGTTGAGCGTGATTAAGAGCGTCATGTCGTATTTTTTGAGGGGTTGTCGAGGCAAGTATTGAAACCCATTTTTGCAATAACACTAATCGGGTTTGCGTGCCTTGCCGATAACGTACCAGCCGAAGTATTCACCCAGCTTGTCGAACCCGCTTTGCGGCACATGCTGTTGTATCCAGCGCAAGGCAAAACCTGGCATCCCAATATCCTGCTTTTCCAACTTGCGCACTTTGATGTCTTCGACGGCAAAACCTGCTTCGTGCAGCATTGTGCGTACTTGCCCGCGCGTATAGAGATTGACCAGCGGCTTGGCGCTGCCCTGCACGCTTTCAATATCAGAGAGGGCATCGCGGTAACTTTGTCTGCGAAAATAGCCTAAAACAATGTAGCGAATAAAAACCCACGTCCACCAGTGAAAAATCGAATCGCGGTGATAGACGATCACCCAGAACTGTCCGCCCGGCTTCAGCACGCGATAGGCTTCACAAAAGGCTTTACCCATATCTGGGGTGTGATGCAGCACGCCGTTGGAAAAGACGACATCAAACGAATCATCGGAAAACATCAAATTCTCGGCGTCACCTAAAGCAACTTTCGGCTTAAAGTTGAAAAATCCGAGATGTGCCCGTAAACGGGGTGGATTAGAAGGCGCGATGTCGATGCCTGTGTAATCCGCGCCGTTTTTGCAAAAAGCATAGGCATCGTAACCCGCGCCGTGACCAAGTTCCAACACCTTTTTGTCGCGCGTTTGTTCAAAAGGAATGACTTTAAAAAGCCAGGGCATTTCCTGTGTTGAGCGTTTTTCCAGCACGGTTTCAAAAAATTCTTTCGTGCCCGGCGCAAACTCTCTGGCATGAGTCCAGCCTGCGGGCGTTGTCGACCAGCCGCGCGCGCTTTCCTGTTTATAATCCATAGAACATCCTGAATGGCGATCACTGTGAGCGCGTCATTATAGACGTTTTGCGCAGCAGATTCATAGGCTCATTGACGGCAGCTCAACTGTAAAAAGTGTGTGAAATAGCCTTCGGCACTTTTTTTTTATGTTGAGACCTTGTAATCTTAGGGGCAATCTTAATTTGCCGTGTTCGTCTTTGATGTAGTTTAACGATTAAATACGAGTTCGCTGTTTGCGCCGCCTCTGGCTAAAGCCGAGAGGCTGAGTGAAAATGCGGTAAGCGCACTAAAGGCGCTGATATTTCATGTAGAGTATATTCTCCGTATTATTTTGTTAAAACATATCAAGAGCGAATGAAAAAGAACTGCGAACGATGACCGATTGTGTAATTCTTCAGGGTACCCATCGCAAACCGCCTGCGGAAGCGCGCGTTAAGCAATTTGCGGAGTTGGGACAAAGCAAGACAGCACACTTTAAAGAACTGCTGCGCTACAACCGTGCCGAGTTATGGCTCTATCGGCAGGAAAGCATCGCCAAACCCTTTTTGACCGCCTGGCTAATACGCTTATACAGTCGTGGGGAATGTGTGATCGTGAGCGATGTTGATGGTCAGCGCGTCAAACTCACGCTGCCGATGCTCATGAAGCTGACGATGCGCTACGTGCGAGATCGGCTCGCCATTCCCGCCTTGCTGCGAAGCATCAAGGACGAGATTGCGCAGTTGCAAGCGGCGGGTCAAGATCGCAAAGTGCATTTAGACTTAAACAAGACTCCTGTTTACCTGCGCACCGAT
>CALMZT010000646.1 GCA_937870805.1 uncultured Chloroflexota bacterium | reverse complement strand
AGGAGGCGTGTGCGTGGGTCGCGTCCGGCGAGGGTGGTGAGTTGGCAGAGTTCGTCGCCCGTCATGCCCAATGGATTAGGAGCGCTGACGCCGGGTGCGTCGCTCATCTGCACCGCGTCCATGTCGATGCCCCAGAAAATCGCACCGCAATCGCTTTGCACTAACAAGCGCTGGAAGGCGCGATACAGCCCTTCTTCGCTGCGAAGTGCGCGCAAACTGTGCGCGTGTGCCCCTTTCGCGCTTAAGTAGCGCAAATGACTCGCTGCAACAGCAAACGGCTGATATGCCATCTCGTAAAAATTACCTGGCTTGACAAATCCTTCTTCTAATAACATGCGATAGGGTGTACCGCTGTTGCGGACTAGATTGTCGCGTACATCCAAATGCGCGTCGATATTGAACGCCAGCACGGCGTCAATGACTTGCGCCAAGCCAGAGCAGTCGGGATAGGACAAGTCATTGCCGCCGCCTAAGCTGATGAGTGTTTTACCATCGCTGATAAGCTGGCGCACGATTTGCTGCTGGACAGCATGTGTTTCTTCGAGCGTTGGCTGAATAACGGTGTTACCAAGATCAAACAGTTGAATGCCTTCGGGCGCGACGAGGCGATAGAGCCATTGGCGTATCGCATCAGGGGCGGCTGCTGCGCCGATACGCCCACCGTTGCGGCGCACGCCTTCATCCTGTGGAGAGCCAAGCAGCACGACTTTGGCATTACCGTAATCTTCGGGCTGCCAGCGCACAATTTCACCTAAACGCGGGTCGCCGGGTTCGTCGCGGCGGAACAACAGCGTTTCGTCGGGGCGACTGGTGGATTGAAACAGGTCAAACACGGTGCTTAACTCGTACTCAGCTTACGCATTGTTTGGAAACGCGGCACGGTGCATGAGTTTGCCCAAAAGTGCGTGTTGGAAACGCGCGCTGATGTTATGCAGGCGCACCTAAAATTTCCTTCACGACTTCTGTTAAGTCAAGGTTTTTGCCGCGCTCAAGTCCGGCGGTGATTTCCTCTTTCGTCAGGGCTGAGTTCCATGATTCAACGATGGTGTTGGCGCGATTGCGGCTGTTTTGTGAGGCGGCAGGATGCGCGCTAACCAAACCCAGCCATGCTAGTGCCTGCTCCTTTTTCTGTGTCACCTCTGCCAGCGCAACGAGAATATTCAGGATCATCGGCACAATCTTGACCTTTTCGGCAACTTCCAGCGCTTCACGGTAGCGCGCGATGGCATCGGCATTGTCGCCTAGCATCCGCGCTACATCGCCCATCTGCGACAGCGTTTGCGCTTCGCCAAAACGATTGCCAATGCTGCGCGAAATCATCAGACTCTCATCCAAATAGGGAAGGGATTTTGCGTACTCTTTGCGGTCACACGCCAGCACACCGAGATTGTGCAGCGCCAGCGCCACCCCACGCCGTTCACCAATCGAGCGACAGATGTCGAGCGTTTCTTCAAGGTAACTCTGAGCGCGATCATAATTTTCCTGAGCGCCCGCCGCGCCGCCGAGGTTGAGCAGTGCTGCCGCCGCCTTGCGTCGTTCGCCTGTGCTGCGCGCAATCGAGAGCGTTTGCTCAAAATAGCCTGTCGCCTCTCCCAGATTGCCCTGCGTGAAAGCCAGCACGCCCAGATTATTGATCGCGTCGGTCATGCCCTGCGGTTCGTTATTTTCGCTGGCGACGGAGAGACTTTCCGTAAACTGCTGGCTGGCGCTGGTATAATCCCCTTGTTCCTGATACACCATCCCGATGCGGTTGAGCGCCTTGGCGACACCGCGCTGATCACCTGCTGTACGGCACAATTCCAGCCCTTCTTCGCACGCTTTTTTAGCGTCTTCATAGTTTCCCTGCCGCCACGCAAGGTCACCCATCAGAAGTAAGGCTTTGCCTGTGCGTGCGGTGTCATGCACAGCGCGCGACAAGGTTAAGCCTGTTTCAAGGTGGCGTGCGGCATTGCCATAATCGCCCGTGTATTGCAATGCCTCCGCCAGCTTAATGGACAGATCAGCAATAAAGGAACGTATGTCTTCACCCGGATTAATCGTCTCACTCAGCAGTGCCATTGCGCGTTCAAAGTATTCAATGGCTTCGACAAAGTTATTGATGTGCAGCGCTTGTTCGCCTGCCATCTGTGCGTAAAAGCGTTCTTTGACTTTATTGCCCGCGCCGTTCCAGTGATGGACTAAGAGGACACAGTGCTGCTGCTTATCGGGGTAGGCGTGCTCGATAGCGTTGGCGATCTGGCGATGAAGTTCGCGCGCATGTTCCGGTGTGATGGTATCGAGCGTTGCAAGGCGCAGCTTGTCGTGGGCGAAGCGCCATTTGCTGTCCTGCGCTTCCAGCACTGCTGAGTTCGCGCAAATCGTCAGCCAATCCTCAAGGTTAGTTGGACCTTTGACATACTCCAGGATGTTGAGATCAAGTTCGCGCCCGCCAATTGCTGCCAACTCCAACAGGCGGCGACCCTCCTGTGGCACGCGCGCCAGACGCCGCTGGATGATATTCTGAACGCCACCCGCCAGCACACGCTCCGGCAGAATATTGCGCCCGACTTCGCTAAGCCGTCCCGCTTCCTCTGCCAGCACGCGCACAACCTCAATCAGGAAGTACACGTTGCCTTCGGTTTCGCGGGTGAGCAAATCAATCAAATTTTTCTGCTGTGCCACTTCGCCGAGCATCGAAACGCTTAACGCTTCGATGTGCTCACGTCTAAAGCGTTCAAGCCGCAAAAGCCGCATGTTAGGCAGTTCGTCGCTCAGCGTGGGGCGCTCGTCGTGGCGATAGCTGGCGACGATCAGCAGCGGCAGTTCTTTGGCAATGCCATTCAGCACCTTAAGCACTTCGAGACTTTCCGTTGCCCAATGCAGGTCTTCAAGCATTAACAAAAAGGGCTGCGTTTGGCGCTGGAACAAACTGACAATCGTGCCGATGAGCCGCTGTTGATAGGCAGCGCCATCGACGGGGGCAGGCTCAGGGATGGGATGCTCTAGCAGCGTGTCAATGTCGGGTATCAGATCTTTGAGGATGCCTGCATCAACGTCGTCAATCTCAGTCGTGAGAATTAAACGGCGCAGCGGTGCGCGCCACAGCAGATAGGGGAGTCCGCCATCGGCAACAGATTGACCGTTGAGCACCGTGATGCCCTGCACCATCGCGCGGATTCGCAGTTCTTCCAGAAGCCGCGATTTGCCGACGCCGCTTTCACCGCTGATGAGCCATGAACTGCCCGACTCATCCTCTGCCGCCATGAGCGCATCATTCAATTGTTCTAGTTCCAGTTCACGTCCCACGAATTCCGCCGCTTGCAAAAAGCTCTCACGGATGGCTGCCGACTCTTGTGGAACAGCCTGATTAATGGCGACGCATAATTCCTGAATCACCATGTAGGCATCGTCGTAACGCTCGTGGGGATTTTTGGCAAGTAAGCGGTTGATGATGTCCACGACTTTAGCGTATTTATCGCGTTCCTCCTCAGCAGTGTCTTCATTAAAGTGTTGGGTCATCAGCGAGAGATCGGCGTTTTGCGAGATGACCTGATTCACCAGCACGATCACACTGCTGGTATCAAAGGGATGCTGCCCCGCGAGAAGCTCATACGCCATCACGCCAACTGCATACAAATCGCTTGCCCGTGTTGCTTCTTCCTCTAAAAGAAGTTCGGGAGCCATGTATGCCAGCGTGCCCGTGATTTCGCTTTTCTTGCCTAATTCTGCCGCCAGCCCAAAATCCAGGACTTTTACTTTGTTGTCGTTGGTGACGAGCACATTTCCCGGCTTGAGATCATGATGCAGGATACCACGACGATGCAGATAGGCTAAGGCTTGCAGGAGTTCGGTGAGCAGACGAACCTGCTGTTCTAGCGTAGCATCTGTTCCAGCATCGATAAAGGAACGCGCACGCTCGATAAGTTCCATCGCCACGTAAGGGTGCTTATCATGGAAGCCGTAATCGAGCACGCTGATGATGTGCGGATGACGCATGGATGCCAGCAGCTTAAATTCCTGCGCCAGCGTCAAACGGAAATCGACGGTATCGCTGTGTATCTGCTGGGCGTCATCTTCCAGTATCAACACACGTTTTAGCGCAACCGTTTGTCCAGTTAAACGATCTGTGGCGCGAAAGACCTCGCCCATGCCACCTTCGCCGAGCTTTTCATGAAGTTGGTAGCGTCTGCCGACTAGCTGTGCGGCGGAAGAACCCAGCATATTGATTTCCCTAACTCACGACGGACTTTCGCGAGACGAGTGAATACTCTTGTATTGTAGCAGTTTGCGAGCTTTGCACCACTGTCTCTCTTAAAGTATTAAGCTCGTTAGGAACGTTACAATGACCAAACTTGCACTTTGCAATGTTTTGTAATATAGTTTTCTCTAGTGAAATGAAATTACATTACAATCCGTTACAATTTTTTATACGGTAGTGGTAATTCTCATCTCTCCCGTTCACAACAATTTAACTGCATACCACATCGTGATAGCTTGGGGGCAAGATGTTTAGAAAGACCAGATTCACCAGCGCTTTTCTGCTGCTCATCGGTGTAATGAGCTTTTTGCTTTTTGGGCACGCCTCATCAAGTCCTGTATTTGCCGCGAGTAACGCCTGCGCCGTGACGCCGGAACAGATCGCGGGGCAGGGACAGTACGCGGTGACGGGCTTGGGAAGCTACGCGGTAACGGGCTTGGGAAGCTACGTCGTCACAGGCTTGGGACAATACGCGGTGACGGGCTTAGGTCAGTACGCGGTGACGGGCTTGGGACGCCTCAGCACGCAGGAGTTGGAAGCTGTACTCGCTGAAATCCGCAGCAATACGCTGGATACAAGCTGGCTGACCGATTTGCTGAGCGTGATCAATCCAGCGGGCAGCGAGGGTTTCAACAGTGTGCGCACGGCAGTCTTGATCGCCGACGACTTTGAAGATGCGCCTACAGAAAATCGCGAACACGGCGAACTGGTGACGCAGGTGTTTACCGATCTGGCGGCGGCGGCGGGCGTGAGCAATATCGC
>CALMZT010000645.1 GCA_937870805.1 uncultured Chloroflexota bacterium | reverse complement strand
CAGCGCCTTACCGCCTTCAGCGGCATTCGCGTTCGCCGTCTTGACCGTTTCGCCGCTTAATTGGCGAAGGTATTGAGAAATGTAAGAAATTTTTAGGCGAACTGTCGGAAACTCATCAGTAACACGCAAGAAATTTATCAACACCGCTGAATTAGGCATTTTGGCAAACTTCGCGTTAATCTATCCTGTATTCTCAGAGAGAATTCAATTTCGTATCCTCACGAAACGCCGTTTCATTTGAGCAGCGGAATCAGTTTACGTGCCGCCACGCCACGATGACTGATGCGGTTCTTTTCCGCCAATGGAATCGCACTCCACGTCACATCGTAGCCGTCAGGAATAAACACGGCGTCGTAGCCAAAGCCTTCATTGCCGCCACCTATCGCCTGTGATATGCGTCCTTCGACAGTGCCGCGTACTGTGAGCAGCTTATCGGTTTGCGGCTGCGCGACGGCGATCACGCAAACAAAGCGTGCCGTGCGTTCGTCGTCAGGTACATTCGCCAGTTCTGCCAGCAGTTTTTCGCAGCGTTCGCGGTCACTGCTGCCGTAGCGCGCCGAGTACACGCCGGGACGCCCGCCGAGTGCATCAACCTCTAGTCCGGTGTCATCCGCCATCGCGGGCAAGCGGCTGGCGTTGGCGTATGCCTGTGCCTTCAAAGCCGCATTCGCCTCGAACGTATTGCCAGTTTCCTCTACGTCGAACGCACTTAAGCCCACGTCGTCGAGCATCAATAAGTTCACAGACGCTTCTGCCAACAACGCCTTATATTCGCGCAGCTTGCCTTTGTTGTGTGTACCAAGCAGCAAATCCATTGTTTCACCTTTCAGTTTCGACACGCATTACGGTCAAAGGGGTTGTACTTTACAAAATCCCGATTATCCTCATAAATATAGACATACCAGCACGCTACTTAAGCCACTTAACGGAATTTATTTTATGTCCTCTATCGAAAATGTGGAGCTAACACCCGATAATTATATCAACCGTGAACTGAGTTGGATTGAATTCAACCAGCGCGTTCTCGCGGAAGCCCAGGACCCTAATGTGCCTTTGCTGGAACGCATCAAATTTTTAGCGATTTTCGCCAGCAATCTCGACGAATTTTTCATGGTGCGCGTCGCTTACCATCATCAAAAGGCGCAGGTCGGCAGCACACGCGCCCGCCCTGATGGTTACGCCGCTATTCCTCTTTTAGATGAAATCCGCAAGCGGGTTCTCGATCAAATTCGCCAGCAGTATGCGACGCTCGATCAGATTTTAGCGGAACTGGCAAACTATAATGTTTTTATCAAGAGCGTTAACGAACTCAACTCTAGCGAACGTGAAGCCCTGCGCTCCTATTTTTCCGAAGTCGTCTACCCGGTACTCACACCATTAGCTGTCGATCATGCGCGCCCGTTCCCGTTTATCTCGAACCTTAGCCTGAATCTGGCAGTGCTGCTGCATCGTCGCAGCAACGGCGAACAGCTTGAATTTGTGCGCCTGAAAGTGCCGGAGATGCTGCCACGCTTGCTCAATCTGGGCAGCACGATGTCCAAATATGGTCAGGACGCCACAGGCTTAACCGACACCTTTGTGTGGCTGGAAGATGTGATCGCTGACAATCTTGAACTGCTGTTCCCCGGCATGGAAGTGGTTGAGCAGTATCCTTTCCGCGTGACGCGCAACGCCGACATTGATTACGAACACGAAAAGGAAGAAACGCACGCTGATCTTGACGACTGGATTGAAGAGACGGTGCGCGAACGGCGCTTTGGCGATGTCGTGCGCCTGAATGTGCCGGACAATATCAGTGCCCGAATGCTGTCACGTTTGGTCGAGGAACTGGAAATCACCGAGCGCGATGTCCATTTTATGCCCGGCGCGATTGGGCTGACGGCGTTGTTTGCCTTAGCGTCGGTAGATCGTCCTGAACTCAAATACCCTGCGTTCACGCCGCGTATGCCCGTCGGGACAGACGTGAACAAGAACATTTTCGCCTCCATCCGTGAAGGCGATATTCTGATGCATCATCCCTATGACTCGTTCGCCCCGGTAGAAGATTTTTTCCGCACAGCGGCGCGTGACCCCGATGTGCTGGCGATCAAAGCCACGCTGTACCGCGTCGGACGTAACTCGCCCATCGTTCAGGCGCTGATGGACGCACGCGACAACGATAAACAGGTCGCCGTTCTCGTGGAGCTAAAAGCGCGCTTTGACGAACAAAACAACCTCGAATGGGCGCGCGCACTGGAAAACAAAGGCGTTCATGTCACCTACGGCGTAGAAGAACTGCCCGTAAAAACACACGCCAAAATTGCGATGGTCGTGCGCCGTGAAGCCGATGGTGTGCGCCGCTACGTTCACCTCAGCACAGGCAATTACAACTCTGGCACAGCACGCCAGTACAGCGACATCGGCTTATTCACTGCGAACCCCGAAATCGCTGACGATGCCACGCGCCTGTTCAACCGCCTCACTGGATTCGCACCGGACACGACGTATAAACGTCTGCTGGTTGCGCCAGAATATTTACTTGACGGTATCCTGGATTTAATTGAGGGCGAAATCACGGCAGCGCGTGCAGGCAAATTTGCGCGGATTGCGATCAAGATGAACCAGCTTGAAGAAGATGCGGTCATCAAAAAGCTGTACGAAGCCTCACAGGCAGGCGTGCAAGTCGATTTATGTGTGCGTGGGCTGTGCTGCCTGCGTCCCGGCGTTCCCCGCTTAAGCGAGAATATCCGTGTGTGCAGCATTGTCGGGCGCTACCTGGAACACAGCCGCATCTTATATTTCCACAATGCGCCGCCAGATCGCCAACTGCATCTGGGCAGCGCTGATCTGATGCGCCGCAACCTATACAACCGCGTCGAAGTCGTGTTCCCTGTGATCGACCCTACGATGCAGCGCTACGTGATGCGTATCCTCGAAACCTGTCTGCGCGATAATCATAATGCGTGGGAAATGCTGCCTGATGGCTCCTATATCCCGGTGACACCCGCAGAAGGCGAACCCGTGATCGACAGCCAGGTCATTTTCATACGCGATAGTTATGGGATTGAGTTGTAAGTTACAGCCTATAGTGCCTCTGTGTTCTCATAACGTGCATTAAATCGCCATCTAAGTCTGGTGGTGACAATCTTCTAGGCGCGCTCATGACTCATCGCTCATCATTAGTACAAGTTGCACCACACTGAAATTCGACAAATTACTGCAAATATGCCAAGATAGAAACAACACAGCCCGCAAATAGAGCGCCCACTTATAGTAAGTGAAACTTTTTACGATTCTGTTTTTTGAACGTCTCCCTAGAAGGAGAGTTGGCTGTGGAACTCTGTATCATCGAAGCAGATGGCATTGGGCGCGAGGTCATTCCGGCAGCAGTGAGAGTGCTTCAGACTGTTGCTCAAGATGTCCGTGTTCATCACGCCTACGCGGGTTGGGATTATTTCGAGCAGCACGGCACGCCATTACCAGACGAGACTGTTCAACTCGCCCAGCAGTGTGGAGCAGTGTTATTTGGTGCTGCCGCCTCACCGCATTATCCCGTCCAAGGTTATTACAACCCCACCGTCCGTTTGCGCCGCTTGCTGCAAGTGTACGCGAACTTACGTCCCACCCGTTATTATCCTGTACCTACCGCGCGTCCCGGCGTTGATCTGTTGGTCGTGCGCGAAAACACCGAAGACCTTTACGTCCAGCACGAACAAACCAGCGCTGATGAGCAAACGGTAACTGCC
>CALMZT010000644.1 GCA_937870805.1 uncultured Chloroflexota bacterium | reverse complement strand
TAGCTTGGGCATATCTTCAAACGGGTAGAGAAGATGATGCTAATAATATAATGGATGAGTTGGTAGAAGGCTCTACTCCGCGCAGACCCGGTGATTTTGATCGTAGTTTGCTCATTAGAGCATTACAAGCGCGCGCTCAACTCTACGCGCTTGCCTTCCGCTACGATGAAGCCATTGCGGATATGGATGCCGCTATCCGATATGACTCTAGGAACCCCGAACTCTACGTGCTGCGCGGCAATATCACGCTGCTGATCTACGAATGGGACAGTGTGATTGCCGACTATAACGCCGCCATCGAACTTGACCCCGACTACGCCAATGCTTATTTCTATCGCGCGGTATTTTTCTACACCCGCGCCGACTACCCCGCCGCGCTGAACGACTTCACACGCTACCTTGAACTCGCGCCCAATGGTGAACACGCCGCCGCCGCCACCGCCTACATCGAGGAAATCAACACGACACAGGATGCATTGGATGGGTGATTAATTACATTCCGCATTAAAGTGTCAATCGAAACTCAAATGCCAAATCAAATATGCTAAACTGACAATTGATGACTGATCACTGAAGACTCAACCGCCGCCTACCAATGATAATCACGACACTGACGGCGGCAGTACACTCATCAGCCGCCACAAAAAAATATGCGGCGGCGGTGGTTCGACTTTTAGATCGTCAGACGACTCGGTGGTATCATTTGCGCTTTCATCACCACACAAGAGGGATCACAATGGACAATCCCCGTCTCACGCGCATCGAAGCGGGTTATCTGGTAGGCAACCGTCCACGCATTGCGGGCTGCAATGCCTGCTTGCCCGTGCATGGCATTGACGTGCGCGAACCCTACGCGCGCCTCTCTTTTGACCACATTGACCTCGACGGACTGGATACCAGCGCTTACACACTCGTTGAAGGGCGCATTCACGTCCCGAATACGCCAGGATTTGGGATACATCTTGACGATACCATTTTCCGAAAATCCGTCGAATCTGAAGGCTTTGTCGTCTCATAATCCAAATAAAAACGCTAGGCACAAACCGCAGCAAGCGTACTCGCAACTGCCGCCGTCGCCCATCACGGCAACAACACGTTCGCTTCCTGCGCTGAGACTGCAACAGCGAACGTGTTTCCTGACATAACAGCTTCCTAAAAGTCACATTTGCTGCCGTCGGCAGCAGCGTTTTTAAGCAGTCCATCTTGGCGGTTCGTCCTGAATGCGGTACTGTTAAACATCCGTTAAATACGTTATAGGACGCCTCAATAAATCCTCTTCGCTTGGCGATCTTGGCGTCTTGGCGGTTCAAAATAGTTTGGAGTATCCTTAAAATGGCTGTTATTGAAAAAAAGAGAATACCAAAACGAACGAAAATCATCAGTGGAGTAATGGTCGGATTGGTACTCCTGATGGCGGTGAGTTATGTTGGCGCGGGAGCATACATTTACAACCGTATATCAGCGACCAGCGCATTATGTGGCACAAACACGGATGACCACGACAATACACCCTCAAACTTCCGTTATACAGATCGCGCCCTCGACCCTGCTCCCTACCAAATGCCCGTTTACGAAGACGTGAGCTTTCCCAGCCGTAACACACCCAACATCACGATTGATGCGTGGTTCGTGCCTGTCGAGAACTCCGCCGACGCGCCTGTCGTCATCCTCGTGCATGGCTTGGGCAGTTGTAAAGGCAGTGAGCACATCCTCACCGCCGCTGGAATGCTCCATCGCAACGGTTTTAATACGTTGATGATCGACCTGCGCGATCACGGCGACTCGACAGTGGAAGATGGGCGTTTCGCGGGCGGCACGGATGAATATCTCGACGTATTAGGCGCGTGGGATTGGCTGGTGAATGAGCGCGGCTTTGCGCCAGAACGTATTGGTTTGTTTGGGCAGTCGCTCGGCGCGGCAACAGT
This sequence comes from uncultured Chloroflexota bacterium, assembly GCA_937870805.1. GTDB lineage: Bacteria > Chloroflexota > Anaerolineae > Aggregatilineales > Phototrophicaceae > JACAER01. The sequence continues at coordinate 229 of CALMZT010000644.1, read as the reverse complement.
CATGATTGCCACAGGTGTAGAGCAGCGTGTCGCCGCTGTGTGGGAAGACAGCAGTTATGGAGACATTAACGTCGCCATCCAGGCAGAACTCACACGCTACGGCTTTCCGACATTTTTCGCCAGCTCGGCAACGGTCATGGGGCAGGTTCTTGCTAATGACAACATCGGGCAGTACAGCCCGTTAGAAGCCGCACGAAACCTGAACGGACGCCCGATTTACATCACACAT
>CALMZT010000643.1 GCA_937870805.1 uncultured Chloroflexota bacterium | reverse complement strand
TTATCCCCTGTTAATCAGAGGCTTTTCGATAATCCCGCCACCAAGCACTACTTCGCCATTGTACACCACCGCCCCTTGTCCCGGCGTGATGTCGCGCAGCGGCTCATCGAACGTCACCCGAATTCGATCACCGCCAATAGGTTCGACCAAGGCAGGTACAGCCATCGCCTTGTAGCGAATTTTGACCTCAGCTTGGAACGCTTCACTCGGAGTCTCCCCACTCGCCCAATTGACGCGGTTCGCCGTTAACTCAACACCGCCCAATTCATCTCTTGTACCGACCACGAGCGCGTTACGATACGGGTTCATGCCGATGACGTACAGCGCTTCCACCGCTGTCACGCCTAGCCCCTTACGCTGCCCAATCGTGTAGTTCACCAAGCCGCTGTGCTCTCCAATGACTTCGCCATTCTTCATCACAATCGGTCCTGGTACCATCGTGTCCGGTGCGTGCTTAATGAGGAAGTCGCGGTAGTTGCCGTTACCCAGGAAGCACAGGTCTTGGCTGTCCTTTTTGCCGGCTGTCGGCAAGCCGAAGCGTGCCGCGATCTCCCGCACTTCCGTCTTGGCATACTCACCCACCGGGAACAGCGCGTGCTTCAACTGCTCCTGCCCCAGCACGCTCAACACGTAGCTTTGATCTTTGTGCTCGTCTGCACCCTTCTTGATGAACACGCGCCCGTTTGCATCTTGCGTGCGCCGCACGTAATGCCCTGTGGCTAGATACTGCGCGTCCAGCGCCAGCGCATTGTTCAGCAGCCATGTAAACCGAATGTGCCGATTGCATTCCATGCACGGGTTCGGGGTCACGCCCGCGCGGTGCTGCTCCACGAAGAACTCGACAATCGTGCTTCGGAACACCTCTTTGGTGTCCAACACGTAGAACGGGATGCCGAGCTTGTCGGCAATACGGCGTGCGTCGTTCATCTGGTCGGGGGTGCAGCATCGGTTATGCGCGGCACCACCAAAGGTCTCATCTGACCACAGGCGCATCATCATCCCGACGACATCATATCCCTGCTCGACCAACAGGGCAGCCGCGACGGAGCTATCTACCCCGCCACTCATTGCAACCACTACTCGAATATCTGCGTTGCTCACAATACCATCTCGCGCTTCAACCTGGTTAACTTTTCAATCACTTCAGCGATAGTCTCTACCGCGTATTCCACATCTTCTTCCGTTGTCTGCAATCCCACCGTCAGCCGCAGTGTACCGATAGCTTCCTGTTCATTGTAGCCCATCGCCAGCAGCACACTCGACGGCTCAGGATTGCCCGTTTTACACGCCGAACCCCCACTGGCGGCGACACCCTTCATGTCGAGATGCATGAGCAGCGTCGTGCTGTCAATCCCGTCAAAGACGAAACTCGCGTGCGTGGGAATGCGCTCTGTCAGGTGTCCTGTGAACTGCGCATTTGGGACGCGACTCAGTACCCCATCCACCAGCAAATCACGCATCGCCCGATAATGCGCTGTGCGCGTTTCAATTTCCTCGTATGCCCATTGCAGTGCCTTCGCCAGCCCAACGATCAGCGGCGTGTTCTGTGTGCCCGCGCGGCGCGCGTTTTCATGGTTGCCACCTGTTTGTACTGCGACAAGCTCAACACCATCTCGCACATACAGCACGCCAACGCCTTTCGGTCCATAGAACTTATGCGCCGACAGGCTCATCATATCCACGCCGAGTGCTTGTACATTCAGTGTCAACTGCCCCCCGGCTTGTACCGCGTCGGTATGGAACAGTACGCCGCGTTCACGCGCCAGCGCCGCCAACTGTGGAATTGGCTGAATCGTACCCACCTCATTATTGGCATAGATGACGCTTGCGATTGTTGTGCCCGCGTGTATCGCCTGCCCGAAGTCTTCTATATCCACGCGCGCCTCACAGTCAACAGGCAGCACCGTGCTTTCAAAGTCCATCACATCAACCAACTGCGCCACAGTTTTGCCGATTGCACTGTGCTCAATTGGCGTTGTAATGAGATGGCGACCTTTGTCCTTCATCGCCCACGCAGCACCCCGCAGCGCCAGATTATCGCTTTCCGAGCCGCCGCTTGTGAATACGATTTCTGATGGTTTGGCGTTCAGCACCTTAGCAACTGTTTCGCGCGCATCTTCAATCGCTTTTTCCGCTTTTCGCCCATAGCTGTGTGCCGACGATGGATTGCCATACACGTCGCTGAAATGCGGTATCATCGCCTCAACGACGCGCGGGTCAACGGGCGTAGAAGCGGAATGATCGAGATAGACGTTGCGCCGAACAGCCATCACTTTTTCCTTACCGACGACAATTTTTCAGAATAGTATCATTTTATATCCTGGAACTTGCCTTGTCAGTGTTCAGTTTTGGAATTAACGATGGTAGAGGGCTATAATCGTAACGATGTTTTTGCTGAAATTATCCTCAATAGGAGAACAATCACGATGCCAGTGATTCAGAATGTACATGGACGCGAAGTCTTGGACTCACGCGGTAATCCCACAGTTGAAGTCGAAGTCGAATTAGTGGATGGGGCAGCCGGACGCGCCATTGTACCCAGCGGCGCTTCGACAGGGGAACACGAAGCATTGGAACTGCGCGACAACGACAAGGCGCGCTATGGGGGCAAAGGCGTTTTGAAGGCGGTAGATGCTGTCAACGGTCCGATTGCCGAAGCGCTGACAGGCATGTACGCGCTGAATCAGATCGTCGTCGATCAAGTCATGCTCGAATTAGATGGCACTCCCACTAAGAAGACCCTCGGTGCGAATGCTGTGCTTGGCGTTTCGTTAGCGGTTGCCAAAGCTGCCGCGAACAGCGTTGATTTGCCCCTGTACGCTTATCTTGGCGGTGTTCATGCCCACCTGCTGCCTGTGCCGATGATGAATATTATGAATGGTGGCAAGCACGCCGCGAACAGCACCGATTTCCAAGAATTTATGGTGATGCCTGTTGGGGCTGGCACATTCCGTGAGGGGCTGCAATGGGGCGTGGAAATTTACCAGAAGCTCAAGAGTATTTTACACAAGCAGGGACACCACACTACAGTCGGCGATGAAGGCGGTTTTGCGCCCAGTCTCGGCTCGAATCAGGCAGCGCTCGACGTGATTATGGAAGCGATTCAGCAGGCAGGTTTCAAGCCAGGTGAGCAAATTCGCATTGCTCTCGACCCCGCCGTTTCAGAACTTTACAAAGATGGCAAGTATCATCTTGAAATTGAAAAGCGCGTGCTTTCGGGCGAAGAGATGGTCGAATTTTGGGTAGATTGGACAACACGTTATCCTATCATCTCGCTGGAAGATGGTCTCGCGGAAAACGACTGGGAGAACTGGACACGGCTCACCGCTGCCATTGGAAATCGCGTACAAATTGTCGGCGATGATCTTTTGGTGACGAACGTCGAGCGGGTCAAGGAAGGTATCAAGCGCAAGGCAGCAAATTCGCTGTTGTTCAAGCTCAACCAGATCGGCTCGCTAACAGAAGCTCTAGCAGCAGCACAGTTGAGCCAGCGTCACGGTTGGACAGTGGTCAGCAGCCATCGCAGCGGCGAAACCGAAGACACAACCATTGCCGATGTTGCCGTTGCCATGAACGCCGGACAAATCAAGACTGGCGCGCCTGCTCGTACAGATCGTGTCGCCAAGTACAACCAACTGCTGCGTATCGAAGAACAGTTAGGCAGCGCCGCTGTTTACGCAGGAATGGGTGCTTTTACCAACCTGAACGCGGACATCTAGAGAGGATAGATCGCATTGGTCAGAAGACTGAACAACAAGCGCACTAAAATTGTCGCCACGATTGGACCTTCTTCGTGGAATGAGGATACTATCCGCAAGCTGATCCAACAGGGTATGGATGTTGCACGCATCAATTTCTCTCACGGTGAGCACGAAACCCACAGCCGCAGCATCGACATGGTGCGGCGCATTGCTGAAGAAGAGGGACAGGTTGTTGCGATTATGTCCGACATCCAAGGTCCTAAAATCCGTATCGGCAAAGTCGCTGATGAACCGCTTCTATTGAAGAAGGGCGACAAAATCACGCTAACACTGGACGATGTTCCTGGCGAAAACGCGACTATTTCTCTGCCGCATCCAGAGTTCTTGCAAGATATTAAAGTAGGAACTCCTCTGCTGTTGGACGATGGCAAGGTTGAATTTATTGTGCGTGAGACCTCACCACGTACACTCGTTGCCGAGAATCTATTCGATGGTGTACTCAGTTCACGAAAAGGTGTAACAGCACCCAAAGCGAAATTGACACTTTCGGCGATCACTGACAAGGATCGTGAAGATATCAAGTTCGCCTTGAGTAAGAAGACGGACTACATTGCCATGTCTTTCGTGCGTTCGGTGGAAGACATTCGTGAGATGCGGTGGTTGATCCGTCACCTGAGTGGCGATAACGTCGCCATCATTGCGAAAATTGAGAAGCATGAGGCACTGGTCAACATCGAAAGTATTGTCGAAGCGTCGGACGGCATCATGGTGGCACGTGGCGATCTGGGTATTGAAACGCCTGCCGAAGAAGTGCCTTATCACCAGAAGCGCATCATTAAACTATGTAATCTCGCCAGCAAACCTGTGATT
>CALMZT010000642.1 GCA_937870805.1 uncultured Chloroflexota bacterium | reverse complement strand
GGCTGCCTGCGGATCAGGTTCATCAACGGCGATTTCGTTAATCAGTCGCTGTACGTGGAAATACATTAGAAACCTCCTGAACGATTCGAGTGATTAGAATAGGGAAGCAGTCAACAGAATGCAGTTCCAACATTCAGAGTAGCATTGTTGAAAAACGACTACTGCTGTGTCCGCTAGTATACCCGTAAGTATCACTTTATCATATGTAAAAAGGAGATCAATGGGCAGGTAAACCTATCTTGGTATAGGTAGAGAGGGGGACAATGCTGAATTAAAGGCTTTGGTTGTATCATTAGCAAACCGCCCCTTCAAATGCCGCGAACTCAGTTTCCCGCCGCATTAGGTTCTGGTACTACGCTCAAACAGGTACTTTTTAGGTCCTGTTCTTTGTACTCAACAAGTGCGAACGCTCAAAACCGCACACCATCCTACGCCCCTGTTAGCTCTCCTGCATCTCCACGTATTCGTCGGTTAGAATGTCTTCAGGCTGCACCTTCAAAATCGTGAGCATCTCCTGGATGAGGTCGGCTTTGTGCTCAGCGTCTTTGGCTGACCATGTACGGCTTTTGATCTCGACGTAGGTATCGGGCAGCTTGGGATGGCTGACGCGATCTACGTTGACGAAGAACAGCACGCCTTTGTACTCCACATGCCAGCGGCGGCGATCTTTTTCCAGTTCGCGTTCTTCCAGCGGCTGGAAATATTCACGATAGAAACGCAGCGGACGGTTGGCATCGCTCATATAACGCGAGTGCGACAGCAGCACCGCCGAGTGGTATTCACGCTCTTTGGTGGGCATGGTGAAGGTCAAACGGCTGCGCACCGAACGCACTTCGCCTTCCTCGTCAATGTTATCGTCTTCACGATAGCGCACGCGCCCTTTCCTGGGGTCATCGAACATGAAATAGGTATCGTACTGGCGATAATGAATGGATTTGATGACCTCTACGTCAGGATGGTCGAGCAGTTCTTCGATCATGTTGATGTCGCGCAGTACGGCTTTCACCTGCACCTCAAAGCTCTCACTGCGTTCCACCTCGCCGCCAATCGCCAGCAGCTTGCTCACGATGTCCTGTTCGCGCGCGCTCAGGAAGGCGCTGATGCGTACCGCGTAGTCGCTGGCTTGTGCTTTCAAGGATGTCTCATCCAGCGTCAATAACTGGCGATCACGCATCAGCCAGCGTCCATTACATATAACATGCGCTACGTCCGTGCTTTTGCCCGCGTAGACAATACGCGAGTATACGGCGTCGGGCGAGACGGTGAAGTGCGGCATGTTGTGTGTGGGCTGCGCGTCCATCACGATAATATCGGCGCGCTTGCCCACTTTCAGGCTGCCTGTGATGTCGTCCAAATGCAGCGCCTGCGCGCCCATGCGTGTCGCCATCGTCAGCGCGCGTTTGGCGGGCAGCGCAGTGGGGTCTTCGGCTGGGATTTTCGCCAGCAGCGCCGCGAGACGCATTTCCTCAAACATATCCAGGTCGTTGTTGCTGGCAGGTCCATCGGTGCCGATGGCGACGGTGACGCCTGCCTTGAGCATAGCGTGCACGGGTGCGATGCCGCTGGCAAGTTTCAGGTTCGCGCTTGGGTTGTGCGCGGCGGCGACGTTGTGCCTGCGCATGAGTTTGATCTCCTCAGCGTCAATGGCAACACAGTGCGCGGCAATCACTTTCGCGCGGAACAAGCCAATCGACGCCGCCCAACGGATGACACTTTGCCCGTAGGCGCGGATATGATCTTCGACTTCCAGCCGCGTTTCCGCAAGATGAGTCATCAAAGGCACGTCGTATTCCAGAGCTAACTCTGTGCACAGGCGCATGGTTTCGCGCGTGTTAGAGTAGGGAGCGTGCGGCGCGATGGCGGGCGTAATCAGCGGGTGATTGCGCCACTTTTCGATGAATTCACGCGCATAACGCAGACTGTCTTCGTAGGTTTCGGCGTCGGGCGCGGGGAACTTCAGCACCGTTTCGCCCAAAACTGCGCGTAAGCCTGCGTCGGCGGTGGCTTGCGCAACATCGCTTTCAAAGTAGTACATCTCACAAAATGTGGTGACACCACTGCGAATCATCTCGGCGCAGGCAATGCTTGTGCCTAAGCGGCAGAATTCGGGGCTGACGAATTCGCGCTCCGTTGGCATGATGTAGCCCATGAGCCATACGTCGAGGCGCAGGTCATCGGCAATGCCGCGCAGCAGAGTCATGGGGACGTGGGTATGCGCGTTGACGAGTCCGGGCATGATGATTTGGTTGTCACAGCGAATGACTTCACCAGCGTAATAGCGTGCGGCGATGCCCGCGCTGGTGTCTACGGCGATGATGTTATCATCATGAATAGCGACGGCGCCGTCTGGGAATACGTCGTACTGCTCGTTCATGGTGACGACAGTGCCGCCTGTGAGAATGGTTTGTACTTTTTGCAATGCAATCTCCTTCAAACCCGCGATTCGCAAATACGGAGATGAACCGCCAGGACGCCAAGATCGCAAAGAGAAGACAAGAGAGGTAAATTATGACGACATAGCGATTTGATATTGCGGCGTGTGTTCACTACCGTTTGCGTGATTATAGCGTCACTGTGTAAACTTTGTGGGAAGTCTGTGTAAAGTGGACTTATGAATAATGCCTGCCAAAGATCGTTACCACGATAGTGTAAAATCTGCACTTGTGAAAGATGGCTGGACGATTGATGCTGAGCAGATCACATTTATTACGGCTAATCGGCAAGTTGTGATCGACATTCAGGCATCGCGGCAAGAAGAGGAAATTATTTTGGTTGAAGCGAAAGGATTTGAACGTTCTCCTATCGAACAGCTTGCTATCGCAATAGGCAAACTTCAAATCTACCGCTTCGTACTTCAAGAATTGCAAAGTAACATCAAAATCTGGCTTGCTGTTCCTGAAACTGCCTATCAAGGTATCCTAACAGAAAAAATTGGCTTGAAAATGCGTCAACAGAATACGATTGATATGGTTGTATTTTCACCTGAACGTGAGGAGATTATCCAATGGATGCCATACGAGACATCCTGATCCGTGAGCTAGAAAAATATACGGGCAAAGCATTCAATGGTTATAGCTACCTTACGGTGAGCAAGGATCAGGCACATTTTGTGATCACTTCGATAGGCTATGTGCGTGGAGAGCGTATTGTGAATACTGCCATCGTGGCACAGCTTATAGGAGAGACCATCATTATTGACCGTGATATTTATGATAAACAACTGGTTGATGCGCTGTTACAAGCGGGTATCCCACGCGAAAACATTATCCTTGCCTATGCAGGTGAACCTGTGCCGGAAACGATGGAGTTCTAGATGCTAAAACGCTTATCGTTGTCGCAAGCGTTCATCGTGTTAGAAGCCGCCCTCGTGGGCGTTTTTTTCGTACAGGGGCTGCGCTATTTGATCGGCGCGCTGTACGCAGGATTCGGCAGTGCGTCGCTGGTGGCAGCGCTTGACTCCTCGATTATTCCAGCGGGCACAGCGGGCGCGGTGCTTCCGTCGGTGTTTAGCAATCAGGTTTCATTTGTGATTTACATGCTGGCGCTGCCGCTGCTGGCGCTGTTTTTGCGGCGCTGGCGCTTCCCGATTGTGATTGCTGTGGCGCTGACGGCGGCAGGACGCGCGGCGATGTTGAACGCGAATTTGACAGAGCCAATGATTGGCGCGGCAATGACGGTAGGTGGCGGGTTGCTGTATCTGGCGCTGCTGATTCGGCACCGCGCGCAAATGCTGCCGTATTTCTTTATCCTTGCTCTGGCAATCGACCAAATCTTCCGCGCACTTGGCAATACGCTTGATCCTTCATGGTCTGCCAATACGCTGGTGATTGACGTGCTGCTGTCGCCTGACAGTCGTCTCATTATCAACTACCTGCAATTTCAGGTGTTCCTGTCGGTGATCGTTATCCTGCTCAGCTTTTTCAACATAGTGAATGAGCGCCGTTCGCGGGACTCGAATGTGTCAGTGGATTATGGGCTGCTGCCGCTGTGGGGTGGCATCGGCATCGGGGCGCTGCTGTTCCTCGAACTGTCATTACTGGCGCTGCCCAACGCGATTGCCGGGCGTTCCAGCGCTGATTATACGACGCTGGTGCCGTTTACGCTGGCGGCGACGCTTTTACCACTCGTGCCCTGGGTGCGCGGGCAGGCACGCAACTTTATCGCGCTGTTTGACAGCCAATGGCGCGGCTGGTTGTGGACAGGCATTATCGCGCTGCTGCTGGTATTCGGGACGCGCGTACAGTTTATCTCCGGCGATTTGTCGTCAGTGCTTTCGGGAGTTTTAGGGGCGCTCAATTTGTCGGCGGTGGGGCGCACGCTGTTTAATTTCGTTGGTGCGTTTTTGCTCATCATTGCCCAATTTTGCGCCAGTATGCTGTGGTGGTGGATGACACGCCCCCAAGCAGAGCGCGAACGCAATTTCAGCGGCTTGTGGATTGTTTTTGGGGTGTTCATTTTTATGATGATGGTCGCGTTTGACATCTTCACTTATGAATACGCTTACGTGCGCAATTTGCCCGCTGAGTACGGCATTTTGAACAACACCGTAATTCCAATTTTGCGCGGTTTTC
>CALMZT010000641.1 GCA_937870805.1 uncultured Chloroflexota bacterium | reverse complement strand
GACTCCAAGATGAAAGCTTGGCTTGGAGCGTGACCGTAAAAATCACCGAATAGCTCACTCGTTCGTGCTAAGGGCAGAAGTTGATAACTGGTCAAATAGACCGCTTGCGCCTGTAATCGGCGACCATATTGCACGCTACGCTCTACACCTTTCGGAAAAGTCGCTTTCACTTGGGTCCCACAATTCGGGCAGCATTTCACCTCCCCTTGATGTTCCGTGACTTCAATCTGCACTTCAGGCACATCAAACACCTGACGCTTTTCGATGCGTACCGCTTCCACATCCCTCAAATTTGCATCACACGTTGAACACCTTGTCACCGGATGCACTACTTGATGCTCAGGGGTATCGACCATTTTCAGCGTCTGACCTTCGTGACCGCCTTGACCACCGGTTTTACGGTTGCCTTTTTCTCGTAAGCTGCGCGGCTTTTTCTTCAAGCCATCGCTACTCGGTGGTTTACCACTGTTACGACTGTTTTTCGCCACTTGGTCTTCCAGGGCTTGAATTCGCTTTCCTTGCTCTTCAAGCACTGCTCGAAGTTCAAAGATAATCTCAATAAGTTGTTCTTTATCCAATTGTCTGAGTTGATTACGTGCTAATTCGTCCATATCCCGATTGTAACGCTTTATCTTCTCATACGATACAATTCCCCTGAGTAGTTACCATTTCCTCAACTTTTGCTTGATTACCTGCTCGCATACTAAACGTCGAAATTTGCCATCTCAGCCAGATAATAATTCTGTTTTAACATTCGCTGAGAAAACCGAGCATAATTTCATAGCAAATTCGTAATTTTTCGTTGCTTTTTGTTATTCATTTTTCGTAAGATTAGAACTAGAACCTCATTCCTTCATTAGTGATCGACATACTTAAGCGTTTTATGGTTTGGGTTCTCAAATCAATTTTTCGTTAATTCTATGTTAGAGGTAGCATGATTTCAAATTATCGACGTTACAGTCTACTCATAACAGCACTTATCGTGACTATGCTGCTGCTCGTGGTGCAACTGCCAGCAGTTTTTGCCGCACCCGGCGATGCCTGGGCAGGCACCCTATTACCTGCGGGCGTTTATACCGATTCGGGTCCCAATAATGGCTTCACCAATCAAGCGGGTGAAACTAATGGCGGGGGCGGTTGTAATAATGGTGTACGCAGCGGTTGGTGGCGCTTTACAGCACCTGCGACGGCAACGTACATCATTAACACCAATGGCTCATCAAACGGAGTCGATACCATCCTTTCGGTATGGAACAGACCAGCTAACTACCCCACCAACAACACAGGGCGGCTGGCTTGTGATGATGACTCCGGCACAGGCAATCAATCGCTTGTCTCTGTCAACTTAACCGCAGGGACAACCTATCAAATCCGCGTGTCGAGCAATAACAATACGAATGGCACTTACGTTCTGAACATCACGCAAGCGCCGACAATCAGCGTCATCCCCAATCAGACGACGAACGAAGATACACCGATTGGTCCCATCTCTTTCACCATCGGCGACGCTGAAACACCCGCAGACAACCTTACCCTAAGCGCCACTTCGTCAAACGGCACGATTGCGACGGCGGGCGACATTACCTTTGGCGGGAGCGGCGCGAACCGTACCGTATCGATTAACCCAAATGCCGATGCAAACGGCTCAACAAACATCACCATCACGGTAACTGATGCCAACGGCGGGACAGCAAGCGATACCTTCACGCTGACTGTTAATCCTGTGAACGATCCACCGACCATCGGCAATATTCCCAATCGCACGATCAATGAAGACAGCCCAATGGGAACTATTACTTTTGGCATTGGCGATCCTGAACAGTTGTTGGGATTAGGTCTCACTTTGAGCGCAACTTCGTCTAATCCTGCGCTGGTTCCAGTTGGTAACATCACGTTAAATACTTTGCTAGTTCTTGGCTTCGTCAATGCTACACCTCTACCCAATCAAAATGGGACAACGACAATTACTGTTACTGTCAGAGACCCCCAAGGTGCGACAGCCAGTGATTCATTCGTCCTAACGGTCAACCCCATCAACGATCCGCCCACCGACATCACGCTGTCGAACAGCACGGTTGCGGAAAATGCTCTGACTAGCGCAGTAATTGGCACCTTCACGACCGCCGATGTCGATCTCGGTATGCCCAACGATACGCACACTTACACTCTGATCGACAACGCTGGTGGACGTTTCCAGGTCGTCGGCAACCAGCTGCAAGTGGCGAATAACCTGCTGCTCGACTTTGAGACCAACCCGACGCACACGATCATTGTACGCACGACGGACGCCGCTGGTTTGTTCTACACTGAAACCATGACCATCACTGTGACAGATGTGGTTGAAACACTCAGCATCAATGATGTGACGGTGACAGAAGGTCACACAAGCACTGTAAACGCGCAGTTCACTGTAACACTGGCGAACAGCAGCAATCAAACGATTACCGTCAACTACCTTACGACAGATGTAAGCGCGACAGCAGGCGTTGATTACGTTGGTGTCGTTACAGGATTGGTCACGTTTGCGCCCGGTGTGACAACGCAGACTGTAGACATCACCGTCAATGGCGATTATGTGGATGAAAACGATGAAACCTATACCGTCGATTTAAGCGGCGCAGTTGGCGCGACGATCACCGATGCGCAAGGGCTTGGCACGATCACCGACGATGATACGGCTGGCGTGACGGTGACTCCTACTGCGGTGATTGTCACCGAAAATGGCTTAGCACAAACGTACACAGTTGTATTGAACTCGCAGCCTGTCCCCAGTGAAATTGTGACGATTACAGGCGCTGGTTTCTCAAGCGAGATCACCGTTAGCCCAACGATGCTCATCTTTGACGCTGCAAACTGGAATGTGCAGCAAGTCGTGACGGTCACTGCCGTCGATAACTTCCTTGACGACGACACGCGCACTACGACGATTGTTCATGGCGTCGCCAGCACGGATACGGCAACAGGCTATGGCAACGGTACCGTGACGGCTGCTCCTGTCGTTGTCACGATCAATGATGATGATGTGGCGAGTGTCATCGTGACACCCCTCACCGTTACGGTCACAGAAAACGGACTTGCCCAAACGTATACCGCAGTATTGACTTCACAGCCGTTCCCCAACGAAACGGTGACGATTACGACCAGCGGCTTCTCGGCAGCCATCACCGTCACAGCGACAGTCACGCTCACGGAATTGAATTGGAATGTGCCGCAGGTTGTGACTGTGACAGCCGTCGATAACTGGCTGGACGACGATACCCGCACCACCACCATTACCAACGGCGTCAGCAGCAATCAAGGGACGCGCTATGGCGATGGCACGGTGACGGCTTCACCAGTAGATGTGACCATCAATGACGACGATACCGCAGGGGTTACGATTACACCTACCAGCATCGTCGTTGAAGAAAATCAACCTGCACAGACCTACAGCGCACGCTTGACATCGCAGCCCTTCCCAAGTGAAAGGATAACGATCACAGTCGGCGGCTACTCTACGGAGATTACGGTTAGTCCTGCGACCTTGACCTTTGACGAAACGAACTGGAATGTGCCGCAGAACTTCAGCGTGAGCGCCGTCGATAACTTCCTTGACGACGATACCCGTACAACCATCATTGCTAACGGCGTTGGTGGCAGCGACCCGCTGACACGCTACGGCGACGGCACGGTCACGGCGGCATCTGTCACGGTCACAATTATTGACAACGAAACGGCGGGCGTGGTGGTTGCCCCCACGACAGTAACGGTAACGGAAAATGGTCCAGCGCAGGTCTATACTGTGATCCTCACTTCACAGCCGTTCCCCGGCGAAATCGTCACCATTACGACAGGCGGCTTTGACGCAACATGGGTCGCAGTGACCGCGATTGTTACCTTTGATGCGACGAACTGGAATATCGCGCAAAATGTCACGGTGAGTGCTGTCGACAACTTCCTGGACGACGATACCCGTACAACTATCATTGCCAACGGCGTCAGCAGCAATCAGGCAACACGCTACGGCGATGGCACCGTGACAGCAGCTTCGGTGGATGTCACCATCCTTGACGACGATACCGCAGGGGTGACGGTGAATCCGATTGCGGTTACAGTGACTGAAAACGGCGCGGCGCAGAACTACACGCTCCGTTTGACTTCACAGCCCTTCCCTGGTGAAATAGTAACCATTACCATGAGTGGCTGGTCAACGACAGACATCACTGTGAACCCGGTAACACGCACCTTCACAGCGGCGAACTGGAACGTACTGCAAACCGTGACGATCACTGCCGTTGATAACTGGCTGGACGATGGCACACGCACCACGACGATTGCCAACGGCGTCAGCAGCAATCAAGGAACACGTTACGGCGATGGCACGGTCACAGCGGCTTCGGTAACAGTCATGGTGAACGATGACGATGTGGCGGGCGTGACCGTGAACCCGACAGCGCGCACGGTCAACGAAAATGGCGCGGCACAAACCTATACGCTCCGTTTGACATCGCAGCCCTTCCCGGGCGAAAGTGTGACGATCAACCTCAGCGGCTGGTCAGCGGTAGACATTACGGTTAGCCCGACGACAGTGACCTTCGATGAGAACAACTGGAATGTACTGCAAACCATCACAATTACACCCATCGATAACTTTATTGATGAAGGCAACCGCACGACGACGATTGCCCACACAGTGGTCGGCAGTGACCCGTCGACAGCTTACGGCTCGATGACAGCCGCGTCGGTAGTAGTGACCGTCGTGGACAATGATGTGGCGGGTGCACCGGGGACGCCCACAGCGCCGACGGTTACAGAAGCAGGTGCGGCAACGACCTATACCGTCACGCTGACTTCGCAGCCAATACCGGGCGAAATAGTCACCCTAACGCTCAGTGGTTGGGTAGCGGTGGATGTCACGGTGAGTCCCACGCCGCTGATCTTTGACGATACTAACTGGAACATAGCGCAAACAGTGACTGTCACACCGCTGGATAACCTCGTTGCCGACGGAAATCGCCTCACGACGATCACCCAAACGTTCAGCAGCAGTGCCGCTACACCCTATGGCAACGGCACAGCAACAGCAGCGCCAGTGGTCGTCACAGTAAACGACAACGACACGCCCGGTGTGGTCATCAGCCAGACGGCACTGACCGTCACTGAAATGGGCGTAGCGCAGACTTACACGCTGCACCTATTGTCCCAACCTGCGGCGGGCGAAACCGTCACGCTGAACCTCAGCGGTTTCTCGGCTTATATCAGCGTCAGCCCAACAGTCGTGACCTTCAACGCTGCCAACTGGACAGTGCCGCAAACCGTTACGGTAAATGCAGTAGATAACCTGATTGCAGATGGTCAGCGCACCACGACGATTACGCAGTTGGTAACCGGCAATATCGTCACGACACCCTATGGCAGCGGGTCAGTGACCGCGACCCCCATCGCCGTAACCATTAATGACAATGACGTGCCGGGTGTGACCATTAGCATTGCCGCGCTGCCTATCGCAGAAAATGATCCGGGGCAGACCTATACTATCGTCATCGACACACAGCCTGCGGCGGGTGAAATCGTAACGATTGACATCAGCAGCCCGTCTAGCGAATTGACGATCACGCCGATTTCGGTCAGCTTTGACGATACCAACTGGAACGTGCCACAGGATATTCTCGTCGTGCCCGTTGACAACTATATCACCGATGGTTCGCGCACCACGACGATTGACCATCTGGTCAGCAGCACGGATACGGGTACGCCTTACGGCAACGGCACGGTGACAGCCGCCTCTATTCTGGTGACGATTGTAGACGACGACGTGCCAGGCTTAACCTTTATCCCCGGCTCACTCACCCTATCTGAGGGTATGGACGGCTTCTACCGTGTGCGACTGAACACGCAGCCCCTGAACCCGGTGTCGCTCATACTGGATTTCGATGACTCGCAGATTCTCGTCAACGGATTGACTTCCCCTGTCGTACTGACTGATGTCTTCAGCAGTGCCAACTGGAACACGGGTATCACGCTCTCGGTTACTGCCCTTGAGGATGGCGAGGCAGAAGGCGATGAAACACAGTTGATTACCCACTCGCTCAGCAGTGGTGATGTTCACTACAACATTGCTGTCCAGTATGCCGTGAACATCGTCGACGTGACGATGGATACACAAGCTGTGCCGCGCTGCGTGATGCTATCACTGGAAGAATCGACCATTGTGCGCGCCGTCATCATCCAGCCGATTACACGCAATGAGATTTACTGCCGCGAGATCGTCAACAGCCGCGAATACATGCCTTTCCTGGGACCCGGCAACGTCGGCAGCCAGGCGGTGATCGACATGGGCATCATCCACGCAGTTGACATCTTTGTGACCTACGGTGAAAATTTCTTTGGTGGACTGTGGACATGCCTGTCGGGGCGGGGCGATATGGTCTACATGAACCAATCAGGAATGCCGCGCGTACCACAGTTGCTAGAATCGATGTACATCGATGGGTTCACCTGCACGACGATCCCGAATGCGGGCACACTGGTACTGGTTGATCCGATTGATTACAGTTCGTTCAGCATTGTACAGGTCGCCTGCGATATTGTGACGACGGCAGAAGTGAACCTGCGCGAACGCGCCACGACAGGCAGCGCAATCCTTGAGGTGCTGCCGTATGACACGACATTGTCCGTCATCGCCCGCACCAATGGCTGGTATCAGGTTCAGTATCAGATTGAGGCGGACATCGTGACAGGTTGGGTCAGTGCGGATTGGGTACGCGAAGCAACCTCCTGCGAACCACCTGCGCAATAATCTCTAACCACCTGTAGAAACAAAAGCAGGGCGACTCGATTTTGTCGCCCTGTTTTATTTAGTGCATTGCAGTGACATCCAGGGTGTCATAGGAGTGCTGTGTAGAGTCACACAGGACAGGGCAGAGTCATGTCTCAGGGTCCGACGCTGCTTCGGTGAAAAGGTGTCAAGCGCTGTTTACACTGGACTGGAAGCTCGATCACTGGTTGTTCCAGTAGGCGTTGCGCTGCGTAGGCGGAAACCCAGCAAAATCATCATCACGCCAAATACGATAGAATACGCGGCGATCAGAGTCAGCACCGCTAAAGCGCCTGAGCCGGGGAACACGATCAGCAGGATGCCGAAGATAATCGAAAGCAAGCCACCCAGACCAAGCCAGAACTCGCCTTCAATTTCCTTGCGTAGTTGAATAGCCGCCCAGATTTCAAGGACACCAGTGACAATCGCCCATGCCGCGATCACATAAAGCAGTGTCAACGCAGTGATGCCGGGGAACAAAAATGCGACGATGCCCGCGATGATACTGACGATGCCCTCAAGTAAATGCACCCACCAGTTCTCACGGTCACGGCGCTGGATTGCCGACCAGATGGTAAAAACACCATCCACCAGCGCATATGCCGCGAAATAGAGCACAAACGTCACGAGGGCAATTCCGGGAAACACGAGGACGAGGATGCCAAAGATGATCGCGAAGATTCCTCGTAAGACGAACACCCACCAATTCTTGGACACCGAACTTAACATGCTGCACCTCCTCAATATTTCGATAAACACCATCACACCACCGCTGCATTGATGGAGCAGTGGGTATAAGGCACGCCTTATTTTTTAAGCACAACAGTCCTAAAAATAACAGCGATTTGACTGTTAGTAAGGCGGTGGAAGTCGCAAAAGCCTGTATAGTTGTTTAAGGTAATTCTAACCTATTTGACCTGGATACGGCTCGAAATCTTCTGTTCAGTACGGTAATCCTTCAGCCAACCGTAGCGCAGCGGCTCATGAATAATCAACTCGTCCAGCGCGGAAGTGTCATAGGCGATGCGAGTGCCTTCGCTCACCAGACGCGCATACCCGCTGTCATCACTCCAGTTCGAACCGCGTTCGCTCAGGAGTTGGGTAAGCCGTTCCTTCGCCTCGTGAATCTGGTTTTCGTGCTCGGCAATAATTTCCTGACTCTGGCGAATCTCAGACACGAGATCTGTAATTTGCTCGTCAAGCGCTTCCTGCGTGCGCTGCTGCTTTCCGTCCATGTTATTCATGATTTGACCTCCGATATTTAACCATCATTGGTGGGCTTTTGTGCCGAAATCAATATCGTTTTCCCGGTAATCGGTTCGCTCTGGCGCGCTGTGTAGCTGTTATAGGTTTGAATGGACGTAAACCCCTGCTGCTCGAAGAAGTACAGCAGTTCGGGGAGCGCTGTCACCGCCTGTTCATGCTCTTTCACGATGACCTCTGGCTTACCTTCGACGACGTATTGGTCGCGCAGTACCCAACGCGCATTTTCAACATCAAAGTGATTTTCCATCACATGGAGTACAGTTTCGCCGTCGATTTCCTTGTTCTGGACGGTGACTGGCTCAAAGTGCTGGAGCTTATAAAGAAAATTAGTGACTTCGAGGAAAAATACACCGCCGGGTGTGAGCGCCTTATAGACGCGCGCAAGGGCATCTAAACGACTCGGCACATCCAACAGATACGAGAAGGGATTATTGATGGCGGTGATGAGATGCATTTCGTTTTCAAAATCAATGTCACCGAAGCCACCTTTATAGAGCCGGCTGTCGGGGATTTCAGAGATGGTTTCAGAAGCGCTTTGATGAAAATCAGGATCAGGCTCCATGCCCGTAATGCGCCAGCCCAGCTTGTGATACTCGGCAAGCATTCGCCCCGGACCACACCCGATATCGAGGACGTGTAACGGCTGCGGTAGGTGATAGGTTTCAGCCAGCCAACGGATAAATGCAGTGATCGCGGTGGGGTCTTTGTCAAATTCGGTGTACATTTCACTCTGCAAATTGTCCATCAGTGCGTTACCTCTATCTCTAGTACCTTCATAACGCTTCAATAAGGTGTGAGTATTAGACTTTACGCTATTAGTGGACTGATATATTCGTCAGTATAGGCAGCAAATGTTAGATATGCATGAGAACTAGTCCTTGAATAGTTTGCGGGGTGTTGCTATAGTTTGCCTTGTGAGACGTTCTCACAAGAATGAATAGACGGTTGTCTCATTGGCGCAAGCCTCTCTTACAAACATCACGCACCATCGGTGTCTGTGTGAAATGGGACAAACGAAATCTGATAAAGTATAAATCTGTGCGCTTTTGCGCGTACAACTTTGCACAATTTGGATTGGCGGGAGTGTATGGTCTCCGTTGGCTAAAAAGTTCAGAATGTCAAAATTCTGGATAACCATGAGATAACTGACCGATTTTTGTTAGCTCTAGAAGCCTCTCGTTGGGGAAATAAACGAGAGGCTAAATTTGATGGCGAAAATTAAGGGAAAAGTGTGCATCAATATCTTCTGAATTTCGTTAAAATGTACATATTATTTATGGTCGTTTCGCCTCAAAATATGATTAAATATGATCAGTATCTAAAGTTGTGAATCTTCGGTATTTAATGTGATCTTGTGAAATCTAATAGCTGGGTGTATTCAAGTTAGAAATATTCCCGGGCAGAGGCGGTTATGGAATCGATAGAGATCCTTTTTGTTGAAAATAATCCTCAGCATGTTTCGTTGATGAAGGAAACGCTCAAGGAAATTAAGCTCAGCAACACGCTGCACATCATCGATAACAGCACTCAGGCAGACGCATTTTTGCATCGTGGAGTGACGACTCATCCTGACATCATTTTTCTAGCCCTTGATCTTTATCAAACGGATGAATGGGCGATTGTCAGTCACATTCAAAAAGCAGAACACTTAAGCCGCATTCCGCTGGTCGTTATTGGACCCGGAAATCCTCAACCCGTCGGTACACAGGCGAAGGGCAAGTATTACCTCCCTATTCCCTTCGATCTGGAACAGTTGAAAACACTACTTCGCAGCATGGATCAATTTGCATTGGGCATCATCAAAACGAAACGCACTCGACGTAAACCGAACTCAAAGCAAGATTAAGCAGTTTAAGTTTATTTGTCAGGCGTGTTTTGCCGTGCCCCGTGACGGGAAGAAGAACGCGCCAATGGCGACGATGGTACTGATCACAAAAATGACGCTGACCAGCAGACGATTCTTCGTTGGATTCTCCTGCAAGTGCGTCTGATAAGAATCAAATTCAAGCTGCGTCTGTTGTGCTGGCTGCACGACCTTTTCAAGCTGCGGATCGTTGTGCTGTGCGACAGTCGTCTCTGCGGCGTGAGCTAAGGCAGCGGCGCGCTCAGGCAGCAGGTTCGCTGCACCGACGACCTTCGTGTCTGGCTGCGCGCTTTTAGACCCAACACGCTTTGAATACACCTGCGTAAACTCTGCGCCGAACAACACAATTTGCGCCGAGTAGTAAATCCACAACAGGATCAGCACGAATGAACCTGCCGCCCCATAAGCGGACGCTGTGCTAGAGTTGCCAAGGTATAAACCCAGCAGGTATTTGCCAATAGAAAAGAGCAGAGAGGTAAGGGCAGCGCCAATCCAAACATCGCGCCATTCAACACGCACCTTCGGTAGAAACTTAAAAATCAGCGCGAACAGTACCGTCACGACGCCGAATGAAACCACTGTACTGACAATTTGCAGCACAAAGGTCATGGCAGGTAGAAGCCCCGCAACGTAGCCATCAATCGCCGATAACAGCGTACTTAGCACCAGTGAAACGAGCAGCATAAAGCCAACGACGAGCACCATACCAAAGTTCAGGAACTTGCCTCTAATTTGACCGAGAATACCCGGACCTTTCTCCGGTTCTTCGACATCCCAAATGGTGTTGAGAGCATCCTGAAGTTGACCAAAAGCGCCCGCCGCACTTAAAAATAAGGTGACGATACCAATCACGGTTGAGATCAGCCCTTCAGCAGGTCGATCAGCGTTCGTAACGAGTTCGTTGACAAACTCTGCCGCGTCAGATCCCAGGGTGCGGGCAACAGAGTAGAGAATTTGTGATCGAATGGTGTCTTGAGTAACCACTAATCCGAAAATAGCGATAATGATCAGCATGAGTGGACCCAGTGCAAAGGCAGTGTAATAGGCAAGGGCAGCGGCAAGGCGCGGCGCTCTGTCTTCGTTCCATTCCTGAAACGTCTGCCGGAACAAGCTCAAGATCGACGTTACTCTTTTCATCGGTCAACCTTCACGCAATAAACTGCGGTGCAATATAGAATCCAAAACAACAGTTAAGATAATGTGTATATTAAGAGATTGACCGAAGCTCTACATGAGACATATGGGTGAAATAAGTATAGGTATAGTGGGGACTTAAGTTGTATCAGGCACACAATTGTGCCTAAAATCTCCAGAGTTA